>JBMCDV010000011.1:0-11976 GCA_048618255.1 Natronomonas sp.
CGCCGGGAGGGCTGAAGAAGTCGTTTTTCTGTAACTCAGGCACGGAAGCCGTCGAGGGAGCAATCAAACTCGCCCGGAAGTACACCGGCAGCAAGGAGATAGTCTCCCTGGAGATGGGCTTTCACGGCCGGACGCTCGGCAGCCTCGCGCTGACGGGCAACAAGGGCTACAAGTCGGAGATGGCACCGACGATCAACGACGTGGCTCACGCCGCGCCGCCCTACGCCTACCGCTGTCAGATGTGCGACGGCGGCCCCTGTTCGAACGCCTGCGCCGACGACGTCCAGCGGGTCATCGACACCCACACCGCGGACGACCTCGCGGCGGTCGTCGTCGAACCGATTATGGGTGAGGCCGGAATAGTCGCGCCGCCGGAGGGGTGGCTCGAGCGGGTCCAGGAAATCGCCCACGAGCGCGACGCCCTGCTCATCATCGACGAGATACAGTCGGGTTACGGCCGCACCGGCGAGATGTGGGGTGTCGACCACTACGACGTCGTACCGGACATCATGCCGCAGGCGAAGGGTATCGCCAACGGGTTGCCGCTGGGTGCCTTCACGGCGACGGAGGAGATCGCCGACGCCTTCGAATCCGGCGACCACCTCTCGACGTTCGGCGGCAACCCCGTCGCCTGTGCGGCCGCAAACGCGACCATCGACGCCCTGCAGGACGGTATCATCGACAACGCGCGCGAGCAGGGCGACCGGCTCGGCGAGGAACTCGACGCCATAGAGTCGGAGTACGACGTCGTCGGCGAGGCCCGCGGACTGGGCCTGATGCGCGGCCTCGAACTGGTCGACCCCGACGGCGACACCGGCCCGATGGGCGTGTCCCCCGAACCGGCCCCGAAGTACGCCAAGAAGGTCAGCGAGCACCTCCGCGACGAGCAAATCATCGTCGGCGTCGGCGGCTTCCACAAGAACGTGTTGCGCCTCCAGCCGCCGCTGACCATCGAGCGAGCGCAACTCGAAGAAACGACCGAGGCGCTTCGTGACGCGCTCGACGAACTCGACGCCTAACTCTCAGGCGATTTCCGACAGCGGCGCGAGTTCGATTCCGTAGTCGTCGACCGCGTCGTGAATCGCTTCGAGCAGTTCGACCGGGTTCGGTCCATCGCCGTGGATGCAGATGCTCTCGGCGGGCACCTCTATCATCTCGCCGTTCGCAGCCTCGACGCGTCCCTCGGTGGCGATGTCGACGAAGCGCTGGGCGGCCAGTTCCGGGTCGCGGCTCCCCTTCTCCTGTTCGACGATGAGGCTTCGGTCGGCACGGTATTCGAGGTCGACGTACCCCTCGAACACCGCCCTGAGGTCGTCGTACTCCTCCGTCACCTCGTAGATGTTGCTGTCCGTCGCCAGGTAGATGAGGTCGTCGTCGACATCGAGGATACCCTCCATGACCGCCCGCGCGTGGTCGGCGCTTTCCGAGAGCATCGAGTACATCGCGCCGTGGGGCTTGACGTGCTGGAAGGTAACGTCGTGTTCGTCAGCGAAGGCCCGGAGCGCGCCGAGCTGGTAGACGACGTAGTCGCGCACTTCCTCGGGCGAGGCGTCCATCGTCCGGCGACCGAAGCCCATCATGTCCGGGAGCCCCGGGTGAATGCCGACGCCGACGTCGTGCGCCGCCGCGAGTTCGACGGTCTCGCTCATCACGTGTGGGTCGCCGGCGTGGAACCCACCGGCGATGTTCGCCGACGTGATGAAGGGCATCACGGCCTCGTCGTTTCCCATCGTGTAGTTGCCGAAGCTCTCTCCCATATCGCAGTTGATATCGATTACTGCCATGGCACACTGTTCCACGGGTGATGAATTATAAATTACGACAGCGGACGGTCGCACGGCGACCGCCGCACACGCCACTCTGTCGCGTTGGCGTGGCTGCGTACCAGGGAAAACATTTGAACTATCGGACCGTGCGTGAGGTATGTCCCGCCTCGCCATCGCTGCGCTCGCGCTCACACTCCTCCTTGCCGGGTGTGGACAGTTCGGGGCGTTCGACTCCCAGCAGACGGGGACGGCGACACCGGTGCCCCTCGAGGAGGGTGCGGGCACGGGTATCAGCGATACGCAGGTGACTCCGGACGTCGTTGCCGCTGCACACGCCGAGGCGTTGACGCCGACGAATTACACGCTCCGCATCCGACAGCGAACCTCGGGACCCGACGGGCGTACGCTCCGCACCACGACACGGTACCGCGAGGTCGGCACCGGCGGGACGTCCCACTGGGGGTTCGTACGCTACAACGCCACCGTCCCCGTCCTCCAGGAGTTCGGGACGGTCGATTACTGGCGCAACGAGAGCCACGTCGCCACGCGGTTCGACAGCCCCCTCAGGCAGGTTCGGGTCGGCATCTGGCGGCCGGAGGACACCGGTCCGATAGTCGCACCCAGCAACGCACCCACGCTCCGCGCCCTCTTGATAGCGAGTGACGCCGACGTCGCGGAGCGGTTCTCCAACGACACCGTCCGTCTGACGGGGTCGTCGCAGTACCCCGGCGCAACGGTGGAGACGCCGCCACAACTGACGGACGTTCGCAACGTCTCCGGTGACTTCCGGGTTCGGGCTGACGGCGTGATTACCGAGTGGCGGTTCGCCTACGACGCGACCTTCGGCGGGGAGCGAGTTCGCGTGGTTCGTACCGGTCGCATCGAGAGCCTCGGGTCGACGACCGTCGAGCGTCCGGAGTGGGTGGCCGACGCGACCTCACTCGACTGCGACACCGAACGCATCAACGGTCGCCGGTGACCCGCAGTCAGAACTCCAGCCAGTCGGGGTAGCCTTTGAGCTCCTTCGATTCGGGCTGTTTGTAGGTCATGATTTTGCTCGTCGTCTTTCCGAGCCGTACCATCCCCTCGGTGATGACGCCGGCAGCGGCCACGCTGTCGATGACGGGAACTGGCAGGCGCTCTTCGAGGGGCTCGTCGAGCCCGCCCATGCCGGCACAGCCCAGACAGATTGCCTCCGCGCCGTCCTCCTCGATGGCCGTCATTGCGGCCTCGTAGAGTGCGTCTTCCGCCGCACTTCGGGTCTCTTCGGTCTCGACGACGGTGAGTTCGGTGCACCGAACCGAGGCGCACTGCCCCCACAGCCCCGTGGTTTTGACCCGCTCTTCGATGAAGTCCCGTGCACGCGGCAGGATGGTCGCGACGGAGAAGTTCGCACCGAGCATGTTGGCGACGTACATCGACGCTTCGGCGATGCCGACGACCGGCTTCTCCGTGACCTCCCGGCAGGCGTCGATGCCGGGGTCGCCCCAGCAGGCGTTGATGAACGCGTCGACGTCGTCGTCGGCACTCAGTATCTCCTCTAAGACGCCGGGAACCGCGAGGAAGTCGTCGTAGTAGGACTCGATGCTGATCGGGCCTTTCTCCGGCGAGACGGCTTCGACTTCGACGTCGTCGCTGGTGTATCGACGCACCTGCCGTCCGATGTTCTCGGTCATCTCCAGTGTCGTGTTCGGGTTGATCGCCTTGATGCGAATGGTCATACTCCGTGTGAACCGTTGTCGAGACGCCACAATAACTGTTCTGTGAGCGGCCGGCGACTCACACCGTGTGAGGAACCATAACGCTGATAATCTGCCGAGTGTGAACAACCAACGATGAAGATTTTGGGGATCGACATCGGTGGCACGTTCACCGATCTCTATCTCGTCGACAACGTTCAGAACCAACAGACGATTCACAAGGTGAGCACGACGCCGGAGGACCCCTCGGAGGGTGCTCTCACCGGCATTCGGGAACTGTGTGCGATGACCGATACCGACCCGGACGACATCGACTACGTCCTCCACGGGACGACCATCGCGACCAACGCGGTGTTGGAACACGACGGCGTGGAGACGGGGATGATAACGACGGCGAACTACCGCGACATCACCCACATCGGTCGCCACCAGCGACCACAGAACTACTCGATACAGCAGGACATCCCCTGGCAAGCCAACCCGCTGGTCGAGCGCCGTCACCGGAAGACGGTCCCGGAACGAATCGTTCCGCCCGATGGCAGCGTCGAGACGGAACTGGACGAGAGCGCCGTCCGGGAGGCCGTCGACGAACTCAGCGCCGACGGCGTGGACGCCATCGCGGTCTGCTTTCTGTTCTCGTATCTCAACGACGACCACGAACAGCGCGCCAAGGAAATCGTCGAGGCGGAGTATCCCGAGGCGTACGTGACGGCGTCCAGTGAGGTGTATCCGCAGTTCCGCGAGTTCGAGCGCTTTACGACCACCGCGATGAACGCCTTCATCGGTCCGCCCGTGGCCGACTACATCAGCCGGTTCAAAGAGCAACTCTCGGAGATGGGCATCGATGCCGAACTGCACATCATGCAGTCGAACGGCGGCATCGCGACCGAGGAAATCGTCGCCGAAACGCCCGTCTCGCTGCTCTTTTCTGGGCCGGCGGCGGGCATCCTCGGCGGGAAGTGGCGTAGCGACGCCAACACTTCGGCGGAGTCGGCGAACAACACTATCACGCTGGACATGGGCGGAACGAGCGCCGACATCGGCATCATCGACGACGGCGATATCGTGGAGGCGAACGTCCGGGAGACGGAAATCGGCGGTTATCCGGTGATGGCGCCGATGATCGACATCGAGACGATCGGGGCCGGCGGCGGCTCGATTGCCTACGTCGACCAGGGCGGGGCGTTCCGCGTCGGACCGAACTCCGCCGGGGCCGTCCCCGGCCCGGTTTCTTACGGCCGCGGTGGAACGGAGCCGACGGTGACCGACGCACACGTCGCACTCGGGCGCATCCGCGAGGAGTTCTTCCTCGGCGGGGAGATGGAACTCGACACGGCCGGTGCGACCGAAGCCGTGACCGAACACGTCGCGGAGCCGCTCGGGATGGACACCGTCGACGCGGCGCTGGGCGTACTCGACATCGTCAACAACAACATGGCGAACGCCATCCGGGCGAAGACCGTCCAGAAGGGACGCGACCCCGGCACGTTCACGCTGGTGGCCTTCGGCGGTGCCGGCCCGATGCACGCCGCGGACGTCGCCCGCGAACTCGGGGTCGAGCGGACGCTGGTTCCGGCCAACCCCGGCGTCCTCTCCGCGGTCGGGCTGTCGACGACGGACCTCCAGTACGACTACATCAACACGGAGTTCACGCTCGTCGCGGACGCCGACCACGCGGCGATGCAGGCCACCTATGACGACCTCGTTTCGGCCGCACAACGCCGACTCCGCGCGGACGGCATTGACGACGAGGGGATGCGTATCGAGATGACCGCCGACTGCCGCTACGAGGGACAGGGCTACGAACTCAACATCCCCGTCGGGACTGACGGGAACCTCGACGCCTTGGCAACCGTACGCGAGCGCTTCGACCGGGCACACGAAGCGGAGTTCGGCCACAGCTTCACCGACAACGCCGTCGAAATAGTCAATGAGCGGGTCACCGGATACGGCGAGATACCGTCCTCGGACCTCGTTACCATCCCCGAGAAATCGACGGACATCGCCGAGCACGTTCTCGCGCGAGAGGAAGTACAGTTCAGCGTCGGCGGCGATATCCAGCGCCACCGCACGCCGTTCTACGACCGAGCCGACCTGCGAACTGGCCACGTCGTCGAGGGGCCGGCGATAATCGGTGAGAAAGACTCGACGCTCATCGTCCCGCCGGATTTCAGTGCGACGGTGCGCGAGTACGGCGACATCGAACTCGTCAACACGGAGTGATACACATGAGCAAGACCACCCAAACCGACAGCACAGTTCTCGACCAGACCAGCCCGCGAGGCCGCGTCGACGACCCCGAGGACCACATCGACCCCGTCCGACAGCGCGTCATCAGCGGCAGTCTCGTCAACATCTGCGACGAGATGGGGCACAAACTCACGCGGATGTCGTACTCTTCGATCATCCGCGAATCGGAGGACTTCGGCTGTGCGATACTGGACGAACAGACACGACAGATCGCCGAGACCGACAGCACGCCGCTGCAGATGGGGCCGATTCCGGCTTACGTCCAGGGCGTCGTCGACCTGTTCGAAGAACGCGGCGCGACGTTCCAGGAAGGCGACGTCATCCTGCACAACGACCCCTACTACGGCGCGAGTCACGCACCGGACTTCGCCGTCGTCGTTCCGGTCTTCTACGAGGGCGAGCTGACCGCGTTTTCGGTGACGACGGCACACCACCTCGACGTCGGCGCGGACAAGCCCGGCACCTGTATCATCGACACCGTCGACGCCTACAGCGAGTCCGTCCGACTCGACGCGCTGAAGATAATCGAAGGCGGCGAGCGCAACGACACCGCCTGGCAACTCATCGGGGACAACATCCGGGTGCCCGACATGGTCATGGGAGATATCGAAGCGCAGATTGCCGCCGCTCGGGTCGGCGCCGACCGCCTTCACGACCTCTTCGACGAGTACGACCACGACACCGTCAAACTGGCCGGTCAGGCGATGATGGACTACTCCGAACGGATGCTCCGTCAGGAAATCGACGCGCTTCCCGACGGCACCTACTCCGCTGAGGGCTACATCGACGGCTTCCTCGATTCGGACGACGACCGCGAGAAGGATATCCTCCTCGCGGTCGATATGGAAATCGACGGCTCGGACATCAACGTGGACCTCTCGCGGTGTGCAGACCAGGTCGACGGGCGACCGATAAACATGCCGTTCGAGGGAACCGTCGTTCCCGCCGTACTGTTGGTGATTCGCTCGACGCTGCTCGATACCGAGGCGTTCGAACTCGTCCCGCAGAACCACGGTATCACCCGACCGATTCACGTCCACGCGCCGCTGGGAAGCATCGCGAATCCCCGCTTCCCCGCGCCGACCATCGCTCGCTTCTGTCCGGGCAACCGACTCGCCGACCTCACGCTGCAGGCGCTGGCACAGGTCGTCCCCGAGAAGACCTGTGCGGGCATCGGCAACCTGAAAATCTGTACGTACAGCGGCGTGACCGACGACGACGAGTACTGGGTGTACATGGACATCACCTCCGGGAGTTACGGCGCACGACCGACGAAAGACGGCCTCGACGCGACGGACACGCTGTACGCGAACACGCGGAACAACCCGATCGAGGACATCGAGAGCCACTACCCCCTCCGGGTCAATCGCTACGAACTCAGAGAGGACGTCGAGGGTGCCGGTACCCACCGCGGCGGTATCGGTGCAATCCGCGAGATGGAGTTCCAGACGGAGGGACGCGTCTCGATAGAGGGCGACGGCAGCAAGTACCCGCCGTGGGGCTTCGACGGCGGCCACGACGGCACGCCCGGGGCGGTCATCGTCGAGGACGAAATCGACGAGTCGACGCCCCGTTCGAAGATGTCGAACAAGGCGATGGACGCGGGGCAGTCGCTCCAGACCATCGGCCCCTGCGGCGGCGGTTGGGGCGAACCCGAGAGGCGCGACCCCGAATCCGTCCGCGAGGACGTTCTGGACGACCTCGTCAGCAAGGGGCGCGCGGAACGCGTGTACGGTGTCGTCCTGACCGACGACCTGGAGGTCGACGAGGCGGCGACGGCCGAACGGCGCGCCGAGTAGCCTCTCGGCGCCGTCGTTTTGCGGTGGAATTCTGCGGTCGAACGACTCCCAATCAGTCCGACAGTCGAATCGTGATATCGAGCGCGCCGTCTCGCAGCGTCGTCTCCTCCAGCGCGGAGAGGCGGTCGCGGTCGGTGGACAGCGTCGCGAAGTGATTCCCCGCGAGCTCGCCGGCCGGGCTCTTGAAACAGGTCGGGCCACAGGGGACGAGAATCTCCTGTTCGTTCTTGTATCCGGGGTACAACAACAGGTCGCCGTATGACGGATACACGGTGTGGTTCTCGCGTGGAATCTCCGGGAGGTCGATGTCGTCGATGTTGACCCACGTCGCGTGTCCGCTCCAGCGGACGTGCATGAGCTCGGATTCCAGGGGGAGGAACTCCCGGACTGCGGCGACGGACTCCGGGGCCCGCTCCGGCAACAGTTCGGCGGTCAGTACGGTGTCGTCGACGACGAGTTCGAGTTCGCTCATGGACGGGTATTCCGTCGTGGGGGTACTATGTGCTTCGGTCGTCGAAGTCGAGTGGCGACCCGGCCAGTTTAGCTCCACTCGCTGGCGGCTCTGTCCCGGAGCATCTCCCGGAACTGTTCGGTCGTCCGTTCGAGCAGTTCGTCGTTCGACCAGTCGCAGATGACACCGTATCTGCGGACGAGGTCGAGTCTGTCGAGGTCGCCGTCGCGGTAGCGCCGGGCGATTTCCTCGGGGTCCGCTTCGAGCCAGTCGTCGCGGTTCTGTCGGATGTATTCCCGCTTCTCTTCGGTGGCTTCCTCGTCTAAATCGTACGCACAGAGGTCGGCGTCGACCTCCTCGATGACGACGCCGTAGTCTTTGGCCGCGCGCTCGATGGAGACGTAGTCGTCCTTGACGTCCTCGACGACGGCCTCGGGGTCGCGGTCGAGCGGGTCACCGAAGCCACCACCACCGGAGGACGGCCGGACGAACTCGTCGCCGGGGCCGATCGGGACGTTCGAGAAGACGGTCCCCATCTCCTCGGTGTCCTCTCCCTCCCGCGTGAGCGCCACGCCGTGGGGAATACCGGGGAGACCACCGTTGAGCCCCCACGTGATGGAGCGAGCGCGGTCCGAGCAGTACGACATGACGCTGCTCTCGCAGTCGAGCATCCGGCCACCCTTGCGCAGGCCACAGCCGCCGCGGTACTCGCCGGGGCCGGCCGAGTCCGTGACGATTTCGTGCTGGCTGGTCAAGAGCGGCGCTTCGCGCTCCTGTCCCTCGAGTGACTGCACCGCCAGACCGGCACCGAACACCGGCGCAGTCGCGTTCGAACCGTCCTTCCCGTCGCGGCCACCCCAGCCGCCGGCCATCCAGTCGTACCACGCGAACTCCTGGCCCTCCCGTCCCGCTCGCTGATCGCTGCCGCCCGCCAGCAGGTATTCGAGGTTGAACGCACCGGCCATCGCCCGCTCGGGAAGCACCTCCGACCAGAGCTCGAAAATCGCGTTCATCACCTTCTCGTAGGTGCCGGCGACCGACCCCGTGACGGGGACCGGCGCCGGTGCGTCGACGACCGTCCCCTCCGGCAGTTCGGCGTTGATGACGCGATACATCCCCGAGTTCAGCGGGACGTCCGGGAAGAACATCTTCGTCCCGGCGATGACCGCCGAGAAGGAGGTACCGAACGTCGCGTTCAGGAAGTTCCCGATGTACTCGTCCGACCCGGAGAGGTCGTAGTGCACCTCGTCGTCGTCGATAGTCATCTCGACGTCGACGGTGACGAACCCCTCCTCCTTGTTCGGGTCCGCGTCGATGTAGTCCTCCGTCCGCCAGGTGCCGTCGGGCAGGTCGCGAATCTGCTCGCGCATGATGCGCTCGACGTAGTCCTGCGATTCGTCGAAGGCCGTCATCACAGTCTCCACGCCGTACTTGTCGACCAACTCCAGCAGCCGGTCGGCCGCTATCTTCGTCGCTTCGGCCTGTGCGCGCATGTCCCCGAGACGGTCCTCGGAGAGTCGCATGTTCGTCGTCAGGACGTTGGCGACGTCCTCGCGGAACTCGCCGGCGTCCCATATCTTCACTGGCGGGATGCGCAGTCCCTCCGCGAAGTGGTTGTTGGCCTCGATGTTGAACGAACCGGGTGCGGGGCCGCCGACGTCCGCCCAGTGACCGTTGGACTGCGTGACGGCGATGAGTTCGCCGTCGTGGAACACCGGGCGCATCACGCGGACGTCGTTGATGTGGGTACCGCCCAGATACGGGTCGTTGACCATGTAGACGTCGCCGGGGTTGATGTCGCCCTCGAAGTAATCCAGCGTCGCTTTGCAGGTGTAGTGGAGCGTGCCGACGTGGACTGCGATGTCCTTCGAACCCTGCATCACCGTATTGCCCTGGGCGTCGTTCAGGCAGTTGCTGAAGTCGCGGTTGTAAATGACGAACGAGTAGCACGTCCGTTCTATCTGTTCTGCCATCCGGTCGACGAGGTTTCGGAAGGAACTGCGTAGCACTTCGAACGTCACCGGGTCGAGGTCGATATCCGCTTGTGGTCGTGATTCTGCCATTGTTACACCTCCATGATGATGTTGCCCGTGTCGTCCACCTCGGCCGTCACCTGCGGCGGGACGACGACAGTGGAGTCCATCTGTTCGACGATAGCCGGGCCGGTGAACGTGGCTCCGGCACCGAGCGCGTCGCGGTCGTAGACGTCCGTCTCGACGTAGTCGCCGGTCTCCTCGAAGTAGGCCTCCCGGGTGCCGCGGTGGGCGTCCGCCGCGGTGCCCGCTTCCATCTGTGGGAACGAGGGCTTCGTGACGACGCCGCGGCCGGTGACGTGGAGGCCGTACAGTTCGACCGGCTGGTCCTCGTCGGAGTAGGCGTAGGTCCGCTCGTGGCTGCGGTGGAAGCGCTGTCGAACCGTCTCGATGCTGTCGATGGGGCGCGAACAGGACACTTCCAGCGAGCGGAACTGGCCCTTGTAGCGCATCTTCACCGTGTGGTCCATCCGCATCTCATCGTCCTCGATGCCCTCTGCGGCGAGACGTTCGCGTATCTCCGATTCCATCTCGGCGAAGGTCTCCTCCATCTCGGTCACCACGTCGGCCGTCGTGTCGGCGATGAAGGTTCGCGAGAGGTCGTGCTCGACGTCGACGAGCAGACAGCCGAGCGCGGAGTTGATACCGGGATACGGCGGGACGATGACTGTCGGAATGCTCATCTGCTGGGCGACGTGGGCGGCGTGCATCGGGCCGGCACCACCGAAGGCCACCAGCGCGAAGTCCCGTGGGTCGTACCCCTTGCTGGTCGAAACCAGTCGGACGGCGTTACACATGTTCGCGACGGCAATCTGCTCGATTGCGGAGGTTGCCTCGGTCAGGTCCATCCCCATCGGCTCGGCGATGTCTCGCTGGATGACCTCGCGGGCGCGGTCGGCCGTGGCGTCCATGTCGCCCCCGAGGAAGGCCGTCGGGTCGACCCATCCCAAGACGACGTTCGCGTCGGTAATCGTCGGCTTGTCACCCCCGCGCTGGTAGCAGGCCGGACCGGGGTCGGCACCCTGGCTCCGCGGCCCGACGCGGAGCGAGCCGCCGTCGTCGATCCAGGCGATCGAGCCGCCGCCGGCCCCGATCGTCTCGATGTCGGTCGAGGGGAACATGATCGGATAGCCGAACTCCACCGCCCACTGGTCGGTCATCTCGATGTCCCCGTCGTGGGTCAGCGAGACGTCGGCACTGGTGCCGCCCATATCGAAGCCGATGGCGTTCTCGAAGCCGCACTGGTCCGCGATGTACTGGCTGGCGATTGCTCCCGCCGTCGGCCCGGAGTTCGCGATGCGCGCCGCGTAGTAGGCGATGGCCTCGGTCGTCATCACGCCGCCACCCGAGTGCATCGCGAGCACGTCGCCGTGATACCCCCGTTCGTCCAGTTGCGTCGAGAGGTCGGTCAGGTACTTCCTGACGACCGGGACGAGCGCCGCGTTGATGATGGTCGTGCTGCTGCGCTCGTGTTCGAACATCTCCGGCAGTATCTCGTGGGAGGTACAGACGAAGGCGTCCGGGTGTTCCTCCGCGACGATGTCGGCGATTCGCTGCTCGTGTTCGCCGTTGACGTACGCGTTGATGAGCGAGACGGCGATGGTGTCGATACCGCGTTTCTCGAAGATGCGCACGACCTCGCGGACAGCGTCCTCGTCGAGTGGCTCGACGACCTCACCCTCGGCGTCGATGCGCTCGGGTACGCCCAGCCGGTCGCGTCGCTGCACGTACGGCTCGGCGACGTCCTCGTAGGCGTCCCACAGTTCGTCCTTCGTCGAGTCGCGAATCTCGTGGACGTCTCGGAACCCCTCCGTCGTGATGAGACCGATGCGCGGGAGGTCCCGCTCGATGAGTGCGTTCGTCCCGACGGTCGACCCGTGCGAGAAGAAGTCGATGTCCTCGATCGGCGTCACCGCCTTTTCGAGGCCGTTTATCACGCCGACGGCGGGGTTGTCCGGCGTCGACGGTGTCTTCGTT
>JBMCDV010000012.1:0-11788 GCA_048618255.1 Natronomonas sp.
GGCGGTTCGTGCGTCCCGAAGTCGGGGTGGGTCTCTTCCATCCAGACGTACACGATGGCTCCGGAGATGAACATCAGAGCTGCGGTCATGTAGAACGCCGCTTCGGCGTTCACGAACTCCATCGAGAGGCCGATTAGGATGGCCCCGACCGCATAGCCCGAGTCGCGCCACATGCGGTAGACACCCATCCCCGCCGACCGCCAGGTCGGATGGGCTGCATCGCTCGGAACCGTCATCAGGTTCGGATACAGCAACGCCATCCCGAGCCCGGAGACGGCGGCCAGGACGGCCCACTGGAGGTAGCCCTCGACGAGTACCATCCCAAGCACGCCCCCGCCAGCCAGGAACATTCCGGCGATGACCGGCGGGCGCCGGCCGATTCGGTCCGCGAGTCCGCCCGTAGCTATCTGGAGGAAGTACATCGCACTGTGGGCGCCGACGACGACGCCGACGGCCGCGATGTCCAGTCCCTGGCTCACCAGATACAGCGGGACGGCAATCCAGAACAGCGTGTCAACGAAGTTCTCGATGTGGCCAGCCTGTGCGGCAGCGAACAGCGTCCGGTCACCGTACGTCGCCCGCTTCAGGACTTCGTTGAACGGGAGGTTCGCGTCGTGGTGGTCGTCGTCGCCTTCGGCCTGTGCGTACTGGACCGTCTCTTTGATGAGGAAGATAGAGATGAGGAACGCCAGCACGACGACGACGGCGAGGAAGTAGAACGGCTCCGGCCGGAGGTTCCACTGACCCGCGATGAGGCCCGTGACCCACGCACCGACGGCGACGCCGGTGTATCCGAACGACTCGTCGATGCCGACCGCGAGGCCGCGCTGTTCGGGGCCTGCGAGGTCGATTTTCGCGTTAATCGCCATACTCCAGGTCAGCGCCTGGTTGATTCCCAGCAGGATGTTCCCGACGGTAATCCAGCCCCAGCTGGGGGCGAAGATGAGGATAATCGGCAGAGGAAGTGCCGTCGCCCACCCGGCGACGAGTACCGGCTTACGGCCGTATGACTCACCCCACTTCCCCGCGTAGAGGTTGAGAATCGATTTCACGATTCCGAACGAGACGACGAACGACCCGATGACGAGGAACGACTCGACGCCGAGTACGTCCTCCCCCAGGACGGGGACGACGGTGCGTTCGGACCCGATGGTCAATCCGGTCGCGAACACCAACAGAACGTGCAGCGAGAACTGCCCGAGATGTTCGCGGATTCCCTGTTTGAGTTCGGTTGTCGTACTCATCGATTACTCGGCAGCGCAGTTGTTCGGCCCCAGCTCCAGTTCGGCCAGTTCGTTTTCGGGAACCGACTCCTGTCCTACGTTCGTCCGCTTGACGCGCTCGAAGTTCGGGGGGTGGTCCGGGATGTCAGAGGCGAGTTCCGCGATGAACGCCTCGCGGTCGCGGCCGAGGTCCTCGTTTCGGTCCCTGACTTCCGCGAGCGTCGCGGTCACCGGCGGTTCGGGAGTGCCGGGGTCGTGTGCCGGTAAGACGAGCGCGTCGTCCGGCCGGTCGAGCAACCGCTGGAGGCTCTCGTACAGCGTCGCCGCGTTGCCCTCCACGTCGGAGTCCTCGATGCCAGCCTCGACGCCGAGTTCGACGCGGCCGACGCTGTCGTGGAACAGCGTATCGCCCGTAAGCAGCGCCGCACCTTCGACGTCGAAGGAGACGCTGCCCTCGCTGTGTCCCGGCGTGTGGATGACTTCGATGTCGAGGTGGCCGACGGTCACGCGCTGGCCGTCCTCGAGCGGCGTCGCATCGATAGCGAGTGCGTCCTTGGAGTGGAGGTAGTAGGGAACGCCGTGTCGGTCGGCGAGTTCCGACGCGCCGGAGACGTGGTCGGCGTGGGCGTGCGTATCGAAGACGCCGACGAGGTCCGCGTCGGACGCTTCGAGAACCGCGTCGTACACTTCGAGGTAGTGTGACGGGTCGAAAACGGCGGCCTCACCGTCCGAAATGAGGACGTGGGAGAGACAGCCCTTTCCCGGCCGTGTAACTTGCACGAGCGTGCCGTCGATATCGACGGGGACGGTCGCGTGTCGGTGGACACGGCTCCAGCCGTTCATGCCGTCGGTGAGCGTCTTCGCGTCGTAACCCAACTCCCGTAGGACCTGGGTTGCGGTCTCCGCGACGATGCCCGCACCACAGACGGTCGCCACCTCCCTATCCTCTGGGAGGTCTTCGAGGACAGCCGCTGCAGCGTCGGGGTCGTCGGTCAACTCGTCGTACACGTCGACGTTGACGCTGTCCGGTACGTGCCACTCCTCGTACTCCGCTTCGTGACGAATATCGAGTACGAGCAAGTCGTCTTCAGCTGCCTGTAACCGTTCTCCGAGTTCTTCGGGGGAAATCTCCGCCATTTGTGTTCTGTCTTATGAGGAGTATTTGAATATAGTGACTGCCGGACATGGCCGGTACCGATAATAATCTCCGGCTCGAACGTGTCCACATGAGTCTGTACGAGGCCTCCTTCAGGGTCAAACACGAGTGTCCGTACCGGGAGCTGTCCGAGCGCTACCCGGACCTCACGATCCGCGAGTGGTACCTGAGCGACTGTCAGGTCATCGAAATCACGGCTCCGGGGTCGCCGACCGAGGACCTACTCGGGGAAATCGACGAATTGGGAACGGTGCTCCACGAATCGGTCGACGAATCCGGACTCCACGTCGTCACCCAGTCGTGTCTCTGCTCGCTGGAGGACTCCATCATCGAGCGGTTCGAGGAGTACAACTGTCTGTATCAGCCGCCGACGATTCACCGTCAGGGCTGGGAGCACTACACGGTCATCGCGTTCGACGAGGCCGACGCTCGAAACCTCGTTCAGGACCTGGAGGCGGACCGGGATATCGACATCCTCTCGAAGACCGAGATTACCGAACAGCGGATTCCCCACAGTATGCTCGCACCGGTCGACCAGCTGTTCGAGTCGGTGACCGAACGGCAGATGGCGGCGCTTCGGTTGGCGCTCGAGAGCGGCTACTACGAACAGCCCCGAAAGACGTCGCTCCGGCAGTTGGCCGACCGGACCAGCGTCGCCCGCTCGACGTACGAGGAACACCTCCGGAAAGCGGAGAACAAACTGCTCACGAACGCGGGGCAGTTCCTGCGATTGGTCACCGCGACATCGACGGCGGACCCGTTAGACGTGGAGGGACGCCGACGGAACGAACAGGCTGCCGACTGACCGACCGACGGCCGTAACGGTCATCCCTGCTGGGGGCAAACGTGAGCCACGAATGACCGACCCTGCCCCGTCGCTCGACAGGCGAACGGTGCTCGAAGCGCTAGCCGGCGCCGGGGCGATGTCGGTCGCCGGCTGTTCGGCACTCGAATCCGAAGCCGACGACTCGACGACCGCGATAGACGACGAGACGGCCCGACAGTTGGCCACACAGTACGCGCCGACGCTGTACTTCGACACCTACGAGAAGTGGTTCCCGACGGACCCCCGCTCCTACGAAGTCGAACGCGACGGAGAAACGGTCGTCGACGGGTTCGAAGCCTTCGACGGCTACACCCGGCGGTTCAAGGAATCCGAGACGCCGCCGGAGCCGACGGTGTTCTTCAACGTCGTCCAGTACGAAGAGTCACCGCTTGCGGTCGTCCAGTACTGGCAGTACGGCGCCTTCGACCAGTTCACGACGAACTTCCACTGGCACGACTGGGAGGTGTTACACGTCTTCGTCGACACGGAGACGGACACCCCGCAACTGTACGTCGCCAGTTCCCACTCCCGAAAGATACCGAACAACGAGTTTCTCGACCCAGACCGGGAGATGGTGCCCCGTGTGCTCTCGGAGTTGGGCTCACACTCCAGTGCCCTGTCGGTCAACGACGTTCCCGACCGGTTCCAGCGCTTTCCCATCGGCGAAACGTTCGCCGATATCACCAACAGTGCGATAGAGGGCATCGAGGACATCGAGGAGATACCGGTCGCCTACGGGTTGCCCCGCGACGAGGGGTCGGCGCTGCCGTATCTCGTCCCGGAACTCGACGGTGAGCCGATTTACGAACACGAGCGACTCCCGTCGGTCGAACGGTCGGATTTGGTCGACGAATCGCTGACGATTCGATCCCTGGACGCGCTCACCTCTCCGCCCGACGAGCTACCGAAACGCAGCACGGGGCTCGTCTTCGAGCACGCCGACCGTGAGACGGGCGACGCTGATGTCGAGTACGAACTCGTCCCGTCGAGCGAACTCGAACACATCGAAGGGTTCACCGGGCCGCAGTTGAGTTTCGAATTCGACGTTCCGCAGTTCGCCGAGGACGCCGTCGCCGGCCACATCACCACGACGGGTCTGCCGTGGGAACAGCCCCGATACGACAACCCGGCGGCCGACATCACCGAACCAAACCACAGAGTGGCGCTCGCGGACCGCTACGACGCCATCGGCGAGGCAGCGCCGGTCCACACCCTCGTCGCGACGGTCACCGAAGCCGTCTCCGACGAAGAGGCACCGGACGGTGAGGGGGTGACGACCGAGCAGTCCTCGACGGAGGCGTTCGCGTTGGTCGAAAGCGACCCCGAAGCAGTTCCGACCTTCAGCGGATACGTCGTGGCCCAAGATATTCCGGCCGGCGAGCATCGCCTGACGGTCAACGGCGCGGGCCTTACTCCCCACAGCGAAGCAGTGTCGGTGCGCGACGAGGCCAGCGCAACGATGGCCGGCGTCGACGGCGAAATTCCGCTCGTCGCCCGCGAGAACGCGACGAAACTCGAAGTCGATGCCGAGGGGACCGACGCCGACCTCACCGGCGTCGCCGTCGAGGACGACTTCAGTGGACGGCTGTACGACGCCCCGGTTTCGGGTCGCGACGCGGTGTACGTCCACCGTGGCGGCGCCTACACGACGGAGGTCCGCGACAGCGACGACGCCATCGGGGCGTTCCGCGTCAATCCGGGTTCGGAGGCGTCAGTCCGAATCGACCGCCCGCGAACCGGGAAGGCGTCGCTCGCGATGTTCCTCGCGAACATCTCCGAAGAAACTGCCGAGGAACTGTCCGAACTCGTCGACGATGACGATACCGGCGGGGGGTCGGTCAACGCCATCGGTGGACTCGCACAGGCGCTGTCGTCGGTCGGAGACACCGCCCGTCGTGCGGCCGAGCGGGCCGAAAGCGGGAACCGCGGTGCCGCCGACCGGAACATCAACAGTGTCATCTCGTTGCTCGAACAGGTCGAGACTCGATTGGAGGACGCACGCGGGTCACTCCCGGACGACATCGAACGCGCTGTCGAGCTGCGACTGGAGCAGGCTCGCCGCCGCTCCGAGCAGGCCAAAGCCGAAGAGAAGCTCTGAGCGCGACCGGGCTACATGTACATCCGGTCTTCCGGACGCATCTCCTCGCGTTGGGACTCCAGTCTAGCGGCGAGTTCCTCGTACTGCTTCGTTAGGGTCTCGGAGAACTCCTCGAGGGGGCCGGTGTCGATGTCGAGTTGGTAGACCGAATCTAACGCGTCGACCAGTCGGAGCGCGGCGTCGATGTCGGGGGCTTGCTGGTGGACTGGCGTCGTCAAGACGCAGGCTTTCAGCGAGGAGTCGACGGCCCGCTGCATCAGTTCGCCGTTGATGCCGTCGAGGAAGCCGCCGGGCATCGCGGTGATTCCGTGGTCGTGGTCCAGCCGCGCTGCCTGATAATCCTCGCTGGCGATGTAGAAGGCGCGGTGGTCGTCGGGGCCGTGCTGGATGGGGACGCCCGAGAGCACGGCGATATCCTCGACGCCGTGTTCGTCGGTGTAGTCGAGCAGAGCGTTGCCGAACGGTTCGGCGGCGAAGGGCGGGACGAACAGCTCGCCGACGACGATGGTGATGTCGAGGTCCGGTTTCGAGAACAGCCGCGTGTGATGGCGGGGCGTTCCGTTCTCGAACGGTGTCACTGCCGGCAGTTGCTCGACGCTGATGTGGCCGGTCTGTTCGAGTTCGAGCGTTTCGGTGACGTAGTTCGCGGCCGTGAGCCCCGCGAAGCCGAATTCGGCGAATCCGGCTACGAGCGTCGTCGTCGGTCCCTCGTGTTGAATGTCGAATGATGGGGACGTTTGTGGACTGGTCATACGCCATCGACGAGACCATCGGTATTAGATGTCGGGTCGGAACGCTTTTTCACGCGCCCGATGACTGCCGGATATGGACGTGACGACGGTGGTGTTGCAGACGGGTGGTGTGACTCCAACCCCGGCGCCGACGATAGGGACGTCGGAAGGCCCGCTTCCCCGTCCGCCGTGGCTCCCGGAGGTGATTCCGTCGTTCGCCTTTCGGCTGTTCATCGCGGCCGCGATTCTCGTCGTCGCCTACTACCTCTCGAAACTCGTCCGACAGGCGCTCGGACGGCGCATCGCCCGGCGATTCAAACGGCCGTCGGTCACCCGCACGGTGCTCCGGGGGGTGCAGATCGGAATCATGGTTCTCGCACTGCTTACGTCCCTGGGCATCTTCGGTCTCGGGTTCGGCAACATCGCACTCTCCGTCGGTGTGTTCTCCGCCGTCGTCGGTGTCATCCTCGCGCCGATTATCGGCAACATCCTCAGCGGCATCTTCATCCTGAACGAACAACCCTACGAAATCGGCGATATGATAGAGTTGGAGGATACCGACACCAAGGGGTTCGTCGAGGACATCACGCTGTCGTACACGAAGATGTTCACGCTCGACAACACGTTTATCGTGCTGCCGAACGGGACGATGCGGGACCGAGACGTGGTGAACTACTCCGCCGAAGACACCCGAATTCGGATGACGCTGGACGTCGGCGTCACCTACGAAAGCGATATCCCGACGGCCAGAGAGCAGATGGAGGCCGCCGCTCGGGCGGTCGAGGGCGTTATCAAGGGTGGACCGGACATCCGCGTCGGGAGTGCGCGCTATCCGGCGTCGCCGACCTGTTACATCCGGGAGTTCGGTGACAGCGAGGTCGCTCTACGGCTCCGGTACTGGGCCAACGAGCCGTACAAACAAACGGCGGTCCGCTCGAGGGTGTTGACGAACGTCTGGAAGCGATTCGCTGAGCACGACATCGAAATCCCCTACCCGCACTCCCATCTGGTGTTCGACGACACCAGCGGCGAGATGCAGGTCGCGACCCGCGAGATGGAGAGCGAGGCTCCCTCCAGCCCAGGCGGGGCGACGCGTCGGGAGGCCAACGCGGGGTCGGAGGAAGCCGTCGAGGACCGCGAAAACGAGTCGGACGAGGACCCTATAGACTCGCAGTGATGACCTGACAGTCGAGTTCCCGACGCAGGAACGACTCGATGTCCGGGTCATCGACCAGTCGGCGGAGCATTCGTCGCCACCTGCTGGCCTGTTTTCGACCGATGACGACGAAGTCGGCCTCTTCGGCTGCGACTTCGTCGAGGATGGTGTCTTCGACCATGAACCCCGCCCGGACGACGTATCGTGCGCGGTCGATGCGGCCGCACTGCTGTTCGACCGCCGACTTGAGTTCGGTTCGGGTAACCCGACTGTCGTTCTGATAGAGGTTCACGTGGAGGACGGTGAGTTCGGCGTCGTGTTCGTCGGCTACTTCGATGGCGCGCCGAAGGGTCGCCAGCGAGTGCTCCGAGAGCGGATAGCGGACCGGGACGACGACCAGCGTCATTACCCGAAAGAGCGGACCGCGGTGCCTCAACCTTCCGGTTGGAAACGACACTCAGAGTCCGGTCCGAACGATTCGCCCCTCCAGTTGCGGGTCCACGCCGACCTCGCGGGCGTATTTCGCGAGGACGTCGTACTGGATGTCGAGCGTTGCGATTCGGGCGGCATCGGTCAGCGTGGGGAACTCGGCGTCGGTGTGCAGGAGGAACTCCGTCGTCGCAAGCGCGTATCGTGCGGTGTGGTCGATGGTCTCGCCGCCGACCTGTGCCTCGATGAGTTCGTCGTCGTTGTAATCGTACACGAGTCGCGCTCCGGAGACGTGGGCGTGCCACCAGTCCGACTCGCCGAATCCCGGGGTATCGGCGGCTTCCCGGAAGACGTCCAGCAGTTCCGACCCGGAGCACTCGAGGACGACGACCGGCTCCTCGAAGGGGACGAGACTCACGAGGTCGGCGACGGTCACATCGTTGGCCAGCGATGGCCCAGTTCGGATGCCGCCGCTGTTCTGGAGGCCGACGACGCGTTCCGTGGCGTCGAGTTCCCGCTCGGCGGCCCAGCGGTAGGCGTCGGCGACGAAGTTGCCCACGCGACTCTCGCCTCGGAACGCCTCTCGTTCGGTTCGCCGAATCGGTTCGTCGACGGTCGCGACGACGGTGTCGAGTCCCGCTTCGTCGAGCCGTCGGCGGTAGCGGGCCGTGAGTTCCTCATCGAGTGGCGCGTCGGCGACGACGTGACGGGTCACTTCGAGTGTCGGTAACTCGACTTCCAGGAGGACTTCGCCGCCGGTCCCGGGACGGGTCAACAGCGTTCCGGCGACGCGCTCGATGCGTTCGCTGTGGACGTGGCCGCCAAGGATGACGTCGACGTCGCAGGCGGCGGCGAGGCGTTCGTCACCGCGGCCGAGGTGCGAACAGACGACGACGTACTCCGCGCCGTCCGCTCGCAGCTCTCGGGCCGCCGCCCGTGTCGCGACGACGGGGTCGGTGAACGTCAGTTGGGTCGCTTCGGGATTTGCCGAGGGCGTCGTCGGGTCCGTAACTCCGAGGAAGCCGACGCGGACTCCGTCGACCTCCCGGATGGTGGCGGCCTCGACGCCCGCGAAGCGCTCACCGTCGTCGTAGACGTTCGCGCTGAGCCACTGCTGGGGGGAGCGTTCGACGAGTTCGGCTGCCCGGCGGGCGCCGAAGTCGAAGTCGTGGTTGCCGAACGTCGACACCGTTGGCGAGACGGCCGCGAAGAACTCGAGGGCGATTTCCCCGCGAGTCACGAGCGGGAGGACACCGGGTGCGATGTTGTCACCGGTGCCACACACGAGAGTCTCGTCGTCGCGGAGCGCGTCGACGAGGCCGGCGAGTCGGCCGACGACTTCCGGGTCGTCGTGGGCGTTCTCGATGTCGGAGTAGTGGAGGAGTCGCACTACCTCAACTGAGGGGCCCCGGCGCGCAAAACCGTATCGAGACCGTGACGGTTTTGCCGCCCCGCGGCCCACCGTACGTATGGACGAGCGCACTGGACCTGACGGAGCGACGCTGTACGTTTCCCGGGAGGTCGAACGCGGCAACAAGGGGCCGTTCCGGGTGGTGTTCGCCGACCCGGAGGGCGAGCGTCGCTGGGGATTTTTCTGTACCAACTGTGAGACGTTCGACAACGCCGTCGACGCGATGGGTCGCATCCAGTGCAACCAGTGTGCCAACTTCCACAAAGCCGAGGAGTGGGACGCCGCCCACGAGTAACCGAACGGATACGTTTGCGACGATACGGACCTCGTCTGACGGTTGTCTGACTCAGAGTATCCTACAGGTCACCGAACGGGTACGTGCTAATCTTTATCTCTCGGCGCGCGCAATCTCCGTACGAATGGGTGCTGTTAGCACATCTCTCGTCGAGGAGGCACGAACCATCTTCTCCGACCTCGGGTACGAGGTTACGGAGGACGGAGACGAACTCCGAGCCGAACGCAAGTGGCGAACCGTCCACGTCACGACTGACGACCCCGATGACGCGGCCACGCATGGCCAACTTCGATGTTTCGTTGCCCGCGGTGACAAAGCGAACGCCGTCCGCGAACGGTTACTTTCCAGCGAACCCGACTACGATTGGGCAGTAATGAGCGTTGAGGACGGGGAGTATCAGGTGCTCCACCCGAGCGGTGACGTCCTACCGGCGCCCTAGGGTCGCCACCGCCGCTTCGACGCCCGCTCCGGGTTCGACGCCGACACCGGCCGACGACAGCGTCTCGCCCAGTGCACCGAGCGTTTCGAGAACGGGACCGCGACGGGCGCCGTAGCCCATACAGCCGACGCGAATCGCCTCGTCGGCGAACGCCCCGAGTCCCGTCGCGATTTCTACGTCGTAGTCGTCCCGCATCGTCGCGACGACCGCACCCGGTTCCAGTCCCGATGGGAGTCGGGCGGTCGTGAGACTCGGTAGTCGCACGTCCGACTCGACGACTGGCTCCAGCCCCAGCGCCCACAAGCCCGCCTGTAGCGCCTCGGCGTATCGCTCGTGCCGTTGCCAGCTGTTCTCGATGCCCTCCTCGTCGACGAGCCGGAGCGCCTCTCGGAGCGCATACACGTTGTTCACCGGGGCCGTGTGGTGGTAGGCGCGTTCCTCTCCCCAGTAATCGTCGAGCAGCGAGAGGTCGAAATACCACGACCGAACCGGCTCATCCCGGTCGAGTATTTTGCCCATCGCCCTGTCGTTGACCGACAGCGGACTCGCTCCCGGTGGACAGGAGAGACACTTCTGGGAAGCCGCGTAGGCGGCGTCGATGCCCCACTCGTCCATCCGGAACTCGACGCCGCCGATGGAGGTGACACAGTCGGCGACGACGAGGGCGCCGTGGTCGTGGG
The DNA here is from genome assembly GCA_048618255.1 of Natronomonas sp. Classification (GTDB taxonomy): domain Archaea; phylum Halobacteriota; class Halobacteria; order Halobacteriales; family Haloarculaceae; genus Natronomonas. Next base: position 10,445 of record JBMCDV010000012.1, read on the forward strand.
CCGCCTCCGTGATGGCGGACATCTCGGGCTGTCGAACGCCCGTCGAGGTTTCGGCGTGGACGACACCGACGACGGCGGGGTCGTGTTCGGCGCAGGCGTCCCGAACGTCGGTGGGGTCCAGCGGCTCCCCCCACGGGGTCTCCACCTGGACGGCGGTGCCGCTGGCGCGTCGGACCATCTCGGCCATGCGGTCTCCGAAGTAGCCGTTCCCGGGAACGACGGCCGTGTCGCCCGGCTCGACGAGGTTTCCGATGGCGGCTTCCATCGCCGCCGACCCGGTTCCGCTGATCGGGATCGTCCACTCGTTGTCCGTCCGGAGCGTCGCCCGCAACAGCCGCTGTGTCTCGTCCATCACGTCGACGAACGCGGGGTCGAGGTGGCCGACGGGCGGCGTTCCGAAGGCGTCCAACACGCGGGGATGGGTTTCGCTGGGACCCGGCCCCATCAGCAGCCGGTCCGGGAGTCGCAACTCCGCAACTGGAGGTTCCATACCCGAACGTGGCCAGCCACAGCACAAAAGCGGTACGAAAGCACCCAGTATCGGTACGTTTCCCGACACGTCAAGGTAGTTTTACTAACCCCCGGTGAGAAGGTCACGTGCGATGGTCTTCAAGAAAATAACGCTCATCGGGACGAGCGACGAGAGTTTCGACGCGGCGGTCGACGACGCGGTCGACCGGGCCGAGGACACCCTCGACAACGTCAAATGGATTGAAGTCGGGGAGTTAGGCGTCGAAGTCGCCTCCGTCGAAGGTCGGGAGTATCAGGCCGAAGTCGAAGTCGCGTTCGAACTCGCGTAACCATCGCGGCCTTGCACGCGCAAGGAGGGAAGGAGCATCGTCGTGCTTTCGGGCACGACGGTTTTTCGTGGACTCACCGAACAGCCTCAGGTTCGGAACGACTCGCCACAGCCGCACTCGCTTTCGGCGTTCGGATTCTCGACGTGGAACCCGGCACCCTGTAGGCCGCCCTCGAAGTCCAGTACCGACCCCTCGACGTAGTTCTGGCTGGCCGAATCGACGAACACGCGCAGACCGTGGTGGGTGGTCACCGCGTCCTCCGATTCCGGTTCGAGGTCGAAGCGCAGTCCGTAGGAGAGTCCCGCACAGCCACCCTGCTTGACGAACAACCGGAGGCCGGCCTCGTCGGTGTCCAAGCCCTCGTCGCGAATCAAATTGAGAGCTTGCTCGGCGGCTTCTTCGGTCACCTGTACCGGTTCGCCCGTCTCCGTTCCCTCGCCTGCGTCGGCGGTCTGGCTCATGAAACTTGCTACCACTTCGATGGCAATAATCCTGACGCCCCTGTCCCCACTCCCTCGGCGGCCGCTTCCCTCGAGGACGACCG
>JBMCDV010000013.1:0-11780 GCA_048618255.1 Natronomonas sp.
GAAGCACGCCCTCCGGTTCCTCGTGGTGGGAGTGAATCGACCGCGTGTCCAGACCGTTCGTGTCGTAGACGCCGCCGTTTACGTCGCTGACGGCGACGACGTTCGCCCCCCAGTCGTCGAGCAGCCGTGCGGCGTTGGCGCCGACGCTTCCGTACCCCTGGACGGCGACGGAGGTCTCTTTGATGTCCTTGTCGTAGTAGTCGATTACCTCCCGGGCGATGATGGCGACGCTCCGTCCGGGCGCCTCGTCGCGCCCCTCGCTGCCACCGACTATCGGCGGCTTGCCGGTCACCACGCCGGGAATCGTCTCGCCTTCCTGCATCGAGTAGGCGTCCATCAACCACGCCATCGTCTGGGGGTCCGTCCCCATGTCGGGGGCGGGAATGTCGAGCGTCGGGCCGATGGCCGGTCGCATCTCCTGGGCGAACCGGCGGGTGAGCCGTTCCTTCTCGTCGTCGCTCAACTCCTTGGGGTCGACGGCGATGCCGCCCTTCGCACCGCCGAACGGGAGGTCCATGACGGCGCACTTCCAGGTCATCCACATCGCGAGGCCCGCGGACTCGTCTCTGGTCACGTCGGGGTGGTACCGAAGCCCGCCCTTGTACGGGCCTCTGACGCTGTCGTGTTGGGCTCGATACCCCGTGAACACCTCGACGCTCCCGTCGTCTCGTTCGATGGGGACCGTAACCTCGTGGACCTTCTTGGGGTGTCTGAGCCGCTCGACGATGCTCGGGTCGATGTCGACGTACTCGGCGGCGTAATCGAGTTGCCGGCGGGCGGTTTCAAGTGCGCTTTCGGGTTCGGACGCCGCCGTCGTCTCCTCGGCGTCGTCTCTCTGGGTTGTACTAGAAGCCATTCTCACTCGATAGGTGTCCCGCGGTTTCGGAGGTCACCGTCGCAGTCGGGACAGGAACCGGGGCTCTCCGCGGAGACCACGACGGTTCCACATTCGAAGCATTCGTACCGCCGTTCGGCGTTCTGGGTTTGGATTTTGTCTCGCATGGTGTCGGGAGCAGTGTCGCTCGAATCGGTCGCGCGCTGGATTCGGGTAATAGGTGTATAAGGGAATATTCGGTGGTTGGCTATCTAACCTCTCCCGAATAGGGGGGTTGGATAATCAATCTCCTGCTGCCGATTGGGCCGCCGGGACGCCGATGTCGTCGAACAGCGATTCGAACAGCGTCCGTTGGACGGCCCGGATGTGGTTGTAAAATGCCGTCGAGGAGATGCCGAGCGTCGCCGCGACGTCCTCGCCGGTGCTCTCGCGGGGGGTGTCGAAGAAGCCGCTGTAGTAGGCCGTCTGGACTACCTCGAGTTGCCGGTCGGTCAGGCGGTCGAAGACCCGCGAGTACAGGTCCCGGTCCGTCGACCGGTCGAACGTCTGTTTCGACTGCAGTCGGACCTCGCCGAACGACTCACGGACGAGTTCCGTGATGTGTCGCACGTCGATGCTCTCGGGAATGTCGACGACCAGCGTCGTCGTCGTCGGGTTCGCCGAGACGCTCCGCAACACCGCGCCGTGGTCGGCCAACTCGATTGCGAGGAACGGACTCGACAGGCTGAGTCGGAGGACACCACCGGCGCTGTCGGCGCTGATTCGGTGGACCGTCTCGATGGAGTGGAGCCCCCGTGCGGCCGCCTCGACTACGTCGATAGGGGTGTCCTCGACGGTGACGAAGACGTAACTCCCCTCGGCTGTCTGTTGGATTCCACCCTGATAGGAGAGCGTACAGTCGGCCTCCGCGGCGAGTCGGGAGAGGACGAACCGCTGGTCGTCGATGGACAATTCGATTCGCGTCATCGAGGTGGTGAGCAGCGCGTTCTTCCGCTCGATTGCGCTTATCGCCGCCGCAATCGTCTCGCCGAGTTCCTCGATGACCGTCCGCAAGGTGCCCTCGAAGGCGTTCTGGGTCCGTGCGTACACCGTCAGGACGCCGTACGTGAGTTCGTTGTACGACAGCGGAATGCTCAACACCGAGAGGTAATCCCGCGACAGCGCGTCCTTTCGCCACTCCTCCTCGCGGAGTCGCGCGGCGACGTTCGACACCAATGTCACCTCCCGCGTGGCCGCCGCCCGTCCCACCGGTTCGGCGGTCGTCTCGTCGACGTGGAACGTGCGACTGTCCAGATATCCCTGTTCGTCGCCGGCCCACGCCTGCGGTTCTATCGTATCGGTTCGGGGGTCGACGGCACCGACCCACGCGAAGGCGAACCGGTCGTCGTCGGTGAGCAGTTCACACACCGTGTGGTCGATTTCCTCGCGCGTCTCGGCCTCGACGAGCGCCTGGTCGATTTCGCGAATCGTCTCGTTGATTCGGTTCAGCGTCGTCAACTGGTCGTTTCGGTGTTGGAGTTCGCGGTCCTGCTCGCGGAGCCGGCTTTCACGGGTCACGCGGTCGAGAGCGGCCTCGGCCGTCGCTGCGAGTAAATCGGCGAGTTCGCGCGTCACGTCGTCGAAGGCGCCGACGGTTTCCGAGCCCGCGACGAACACGCCGTGATTGCCGAGCGGGATGAACGCGGCGCTCCGGAGGTCAGTCGAGCGGTTCTCGAGTCGGTCGGATTCGTGGATGTCGTCGAAAAACAGGGGTTCGTTCTCGACGAAACTGTAACTCGTCAGCCCGCCGTCGTTGGCGTGGACCGGTCGCAACGGCCCGTTCAGCCGCTCCATCTCGGCGGAGTGGACCGCTGGGCCGAGGTCGTTGTCGTCGGCGTCGAACAGATAGACGGCGCTCGCGTCGACGTCGAGGACGCTCGCGGTGTCGTCGACGACGTGCTGGGCGATTTCTCTGTGGGTTTCGGCGTACAGGAAATCCCGGGCCGTCCCCTGAAGCGTCGCCAGCGCCTCCTCGCGTTGCTTGCGCTTCGTGATGTCCCGACAGCTGTACAGGAGCGTCCCGTCCTGAATCGACACTTCCCTGACGTTGACCAACAGGGTGTGCTCCCGTCCGGCCTTGTCGGTGGCGGTACACTCGATGTTCTTCAATACGCCCTGCTCGGCGAGTTCCTCGCGGTCGAAGAGGTCCGGGCCGAGCAGTTCCGCTATCGTCCCCAACTCGCGGATTTCCTCGACGGTGTAGCCGAAGATGAAGTGAACGTTCGGACAGACGTAGGTGTACTCGCCGGACTCGTCGGTTATCAACACCGTGTCCGTCATGTTGTTCAGCGTCACCCGGTGGAGTTCCTCTGACTGCCGGAGGTCGCGTTCGAGGTCGACCCGTTCGGTGATGTCGACGGCTTCGACGAGGATGGAGACGATACGGCCGCGTTCGTCGCGAACGGGGCGGGCCGAGAGGTCGACGACGCGTTTCGCTTCGTCCGCCGCTCCGGTGACGACCGCGTTGCCGAAGGTACCGTCCATCGCCGTCTCGACGATTCGGCGCACGTCGGTTTGTGTCTCCGCCGCTGGTACCCACGAGAGTGTCCAGAACGGCTCTCCGATGGCGTCTTCGATACCCGTTTCGACCATCTCGTGGGCGGTTTCGTTCATCCGGGCGAGAGCGCCGTCCGGGTCGAGCACCCACGTGGCCGTCCGACTGTCTTCGAAGATGGCGTCGAACTGCCTCGCCCGGTCCCGTCGGGTCTTCGTCCGTCGAGCGGCGTCGACACTCCGCTCGATGCGGTCGAGAACGTCGTCGACGTCGACCTGCTGTCCGTCGAGGGCGATGTAGTCGGTGACGCCGGCGGCGATAGCGTCTGCGGCGATGGCTTCGCTCCCCGAGGACGTGGCGAGTATCACCGGGAGCGTCTCGTGTTCGGCCCGAACCGAACGGAGCAACTCGACACCGGTCGACTCCGGCAGCGTGTACTCGCTGAGGAGACACCCGACGGATTCGCTTCGGACGGTTTCGAGCGCCGTCGTCGCCGTCTCGGCCGTCTCGACGGCTGCGTCGGTGTGGGCCGTCAACGCGTCGGCGACCGGCTCGACCCAGTCGGCCCCCCCGACGAGCAGGATTCGGGTCGAACGTAGCGTCGCAGTCGACATTGCTCGCTGGTAGACGGCCCGGACGTTTCAACACACCGCCGCGGTGGTCACCGACCGAAATCGGTCAGCGTCAGCGCCATCGTGATGTCGTAGTTGGTCGCGTCGACGACCGAGAACCCCACGTCGTTGTAGAGGTTGACTGCACGGCGGTTCTCCCGCTCGACGAGGAGCCAGACGTATTCGATGCCGTGTTCCCGCCCGTAACTCAGCGTCGCCTCCAACAGTCGGGTACCGATGCCGGCACTGTGGTAGTCCTGATGGAGGAAGATGGCCAACTCACAGCGTCCGGGCTCTTCCTCGATGAGAACGGCTTGTCCGATGGCGCGGTCGTCGTGCCACGCCAGCACGCAGTAATCGGACACCATCACGTCCAGCCACTCGTGGAGCCGGTTCTCGCGAACCGGCGGAATCCCCAGCGAGCGGTGTGCCGAATCGAAGTCGTGGTACAACTCCAGGAGGGCGTCGTACTCCGAGTCGACCGGGCCGTCGCCGTACGCCCGGATTTCGATGTCGCGTCCCTTCGCATCTCTAAACGACACCGGTGGTGGCCGCGTCCCCGCTTCGGTTCCAAACACCGGGAAGTGACCCCCATACATCGATGCCCTTCACTACGACAGGGGTTACAGTAAACGTATGGGCTAATCGTACCTTTCACAGACATCTTCGGGTCCCCGAGCAGCGACCCGACCGCGGCTAGAAATTTCGATACAGTATTGAATTTCGGATTCCGGTTTCGCATTCGAAGCTCAAACTACAATAGACGATGGTTTCTGAGTAGCAACTGTGTTGAATACAGGGTGCGTATCTTCAGACGTTATGACAACCAACACCGACGACAGTCGACTCCTCACGATGCTGCTCCTCGTGTTGGGCGCACTCGTCGTTCTCCCCGCCCTGTTCATGGGGTTCGGAATGATGGGGTACGGCTCGATGATGGGCGGAACGTGGGGCCATGGAATGTGGGGCGACGGAACGGTCTCCGTGTGGGTCGTTCTCGCGGGGTTCCTCTTCCGGTTGCTGTTCCTCGCGGCCATCGTCGCCGGTGGCTACTTCCTCTACCGGGCGATGACCGGGTCGGATGGCGACGGTGACGCAGCCTTCGAGGAACTCAGACTCGCGTACGCACGCGGCGACCTCACGGAGGAGGAGTACGAAAAGCGACGCGAGAATCTCCAACGGGACTCCTGACGCTCGTTGGACGTAGCTGAGGCCCGCCGTCTCCTCGGGTGTGTGGGTTGCAAATAAAATTGCTTGTATTTCACAACACACACAAGACTTTAGCCGCGAGGCGGCCTATCCGGAAACATGACTGATTCAGCGAACGAGAACGTCGACCGCGAGCGCCGGGTTCCACGGAGGGGCGTCGTCGCATGAGTTCCCAGCTCGACGGGCGGTTGACTCCGCTGGAACTCCGTGCGGACATCCCCGCGCTGGAATCGACCGCCTACTTCAACACCGGCGCCAGCGGGCCGAGTCCACGCTACGTCGTCGAGGCCGCCGAATCCTACACAGAACGCCACGAGTACGACGCCCACGCATCGGGCAACCCCTACTCGCTCGCCTTCGACACGTACGACGAGGTCCGCGATACGGTTGCCTCGTTTCTCGGCGCTCACCCCGACGAAATCGCGCTCACCGAGAGCACGACCGACGCCATCAACCGCTTCGCCGGCGCCCTCGATTGGAGCCCCGGCGACGTGGTCGTCCGGACGGATTTGGAACACCCTGCCGGTGTTCTGCCATGGGAGCGACTCGAACGCGACGGCGTGGAGGTCCGCGTCGTCGAAAGCGAGGACGGACGCCTCGACCGAGCGGCGTACGAGGCGGCCGTCGAGGACGCGAAGCTGGTGTGTCTCAGCGCGGTCACCTGGACCCGTGGGACGAGGCTGCCGGTCGCGGAGTTGACCGAGATCGCCCATCGACACGACGCGCTCGTGTTGGTCGATGCGGTGCAGGCGCCGGGGCAGATGCCCGTCGACGTCCGCGAGTGGGGCGCCGACGCCGTGGCGGCGGCCGGCCACAAGTGGCTGCTCGGTCTCTGGGGCGCCGGCTTCCTCTACATCCGCTCGGACCTCGCCGAGCGACTGGAACCGACGGCCATCGGCTATCGGAGCGTGACGGACTCCGGCGCCACGCCCTTCGAGTACGACGCGGGCGCACGCAGGTTCGAAATCGGGACGACGAACCCCGCCGCTCACGTCGCCTTACAGGAGGCCATCGGCGTCTTCGAGGATATCGGCCTCTCGTCGGTGTCTTCGCGCATCGAACGGCTCACCGACCACCTGAAAGCAAACATCCCGGAGGGCCGTCTGCTCGGACCGCGGTCCTACGAGTCGGGACTCGTCCCCATCGCCGTCGACGACGCCGAAGCGACCGTCGAACGGCTCGCGGACCGCTCTATCGTCGTCCGGGCGCTGCCGGGCGAAGAGGCGATTCGCGTCTCAGTCCACGCGTTCAACACCGCCGACGAAATCGACCGGCTGGTCGAGACATTGGATTTCTGAACTGTCAGTCACTGTTCGAAAGGTCCCGCTCTCGTGATGTCGAAAAGCCACCGCTCGCGTTCAGCAGCGGCGCCACAGTGACATGATTGCCCCGCCGCCGCCGATGCTCATCCCCGAGAGCCCGTACTCCAACCCCTCGTCGTGGAGTTCGTAGGCAAGCGACGCCGTAATCATCCCGCCAGAGGCGCCTATCGGGTGGCCGAAGGCGACGGCGCCACCGCGGGGATTCATCTTCTCCCGTGGGATGTCCAGTCGCTCCATGACGTACACCTCCTGGGCGGCGAAGGCTTCGTTGACCCAGAACGTTCCGATGTCGTCGACGGCGAGATCGTTCGCGGCGAGGAGTTCCTCGACGACATCGGCGACAGCCTCGTTGAACTCGTCGGGACTCCGGTAGACGACGTGGTAATCGAGCAGTTCCGCCATCGGGTCGACGCCGGCATCGTCGGCCGCTTCCCGGTTCGCGAGGAGGACGGTGCCGGCGCCGTCGGAGAGCTTCGAGGCGTTGGCCGGGGTGACGGTCCCGTCTTCGCGGAACGACGGCCGGAGGTCGGCGAGGTCCGCCATCGTCGATTCGGGGCGCGGCCCCTCGTCGCGTTCGAGCGTGCCCTCCGGCGTCTCGACGGGAACGATTTCGTCGTCGAAGAGCCCGCCGTCGATGGCCTCGGCGGCGCGGCGGTGACTCTCGAGGGCGTAGCGGTCCTGAGCCTCTCGTGAGAGGTCGTACACGTCGGCGTGGCGGTCGACGAGGCGCTCGGCGATTTCGCCCATGTGGACGTCGAGGTTGACGTCCCACAGCGAATCGAGAATCATCGAGTCCTTCAGCGTGACGTCGCCGTGTCGCGTCCCCGTCCGGTAATCCGGGAGTATCCAGGGGGCGTTCGTCATCGACTCGAACCCGCCGGCGACGGCGACGTCTACCTCGCCGGCCGAGATTCGGTCCGCGGCGAGCGCGATGGCTCGTAGCCCCGACCCCGAGGCTTCGTTAATCGTCGTCGCCGGAGTGTCGTCCGACAGCGTCGATTCGATGACGACCTGTCGGCCCGGCACCTGTCCGATACCGGCCTGGATGGCGTTGCCGAGTGCGACCCACTCGATTTCGGAGGCGGGGAGTTCGGCCCGTTCCAGTAGGCCGTCGACGGCGTGGCGGCCGAGTTCTCTGGCCTCGACGTCGGTGAGCGAGCCGAGCAACGTTCCGTGCGGCGTCCGCGCCGCCTCGAGAAGGACTACATCGTTCATGTCTCGAACGTTCGTCGTGATGTGACAAAAACCCACACGGATAAGCGGGGGCGAGGCGAAGTAGACGTATGCCCGTAACCGAACCGTTCGAGGAGCACACCGACCGATACGACGAGTGGTTTCAGGAGTACGAACACGCCTACCGTTCCGAACTGGCGGCCTTAGAGCGACTCGTCGGCGACCCGGGTCGTGGCCTCGAAATCGGCGTCGGAACCGGCCGCTTTGCGGCGCCGCTCGGAATCGAGGTGGGCGTCGACCCCTCGACGAGAATGCTCGAACGCGCCGCCGAGCGCGGCATCGAGGTCATCGGGGGTGTCGCGGAGGCGCTCCCGTTTCGCTCGGGACTGTTCGACACCGCTGTCGTCGTGACCACGATTTGCTTCGTCGACGACATCGCCGAGACGCTGCGGGAGGCACGCCGAGTGCTCGCTCCCGGTGGCCGACTCGTCGTCGGGTACGTCGACCGCGAGAGTCCGCTCGGCGAACGGTACGAAGCGAAAAAAGCGGACAACCCCTTCTATCGGGACGCGACGTTCGTCTCGACGGCGGAACTCCTCGAAGAGATGGAGTCGGCCGGCTTCGGGTCGTTCGAGTCCGTCCAGACGGTGTTCCGAATGCCCGAAGAGATGACTGAACCGGACCGCGTCGAGTCGGGCCGCGGCGAGGGCTCGTTCGTCGGCCTCGCGGCGACGGCTCTCTGAACGTCTCGTTTCGGCTTGCGGTCGTGGCGTTGTCGAAAAACGCGAAAACAGTGCGAGGACGAGCGGTCGGTGTCGTCGTCAGTCTGCGGCTTGCGTCTGCTGACTGTGCGTCGCCCGAAGCGACTGGAGGCTGGTGTAGACGACCGCGGCGGCGACGACGACGGCCGCGCCGAGGACCAACACCAGACCGATGGTTTCGAGGATTTCGATGCCGAGGTAGGAGCCGACCTCGCCGACACCGACGGCGACGGCACCGGCCAGCAACATTCCGCCGAAGTAGATCTTGATACTGTCGGCGTCGACGACGCTGGTCGCTGCCGAGCCGATGCGGGCGCCGAGGGCGCTCCCGAACAGCAGCGGGACGACGATACCGAGGTCGACGCCGCCGCCCTGTCCGTAGAGATAGCTCCCGATGGCACCGGAGAAGACGATCTCGAAGAGGTCGGTCCCGACGGCGACCGGCACCGGCGCACCGATGGCGTAAATCATCGCGGGCATCCGGATGAAGCCACCGCCGACGCCGAGGAAGCCCGACAGCAGGCCGGTCGCGAAGGCGACGGTGATGATGACCCACAGGGAGACGGTGACGTCACCGCGGAGGGACACCATCGGCGGAATCCGAACGGTCTCCTGAATCGTCTTCGCGATGTCGGGAATCTCGTACTCACTGAGGTCCTTGTCGGCGGCGTCGTGGTGGCCGCCGCCCCCACCGCCGTCACTCTTCAGGGCGTCGCGGGTGACCATCAGTCCGACTCCACCCAACAGCAGGACGTATACGACGCTGATGATACCGCCGGCGAGTCCCATCTCCTCCAGATAGAACACGCTCGCGCGGCCGACCTCGATGCCGAGTGTCGTCCCGGCGATCATGATGAGACCGAGTTTGTAGTCCACCTGTCCGAGGTCGTGGTGTTTCAGCGTCGCGATGACGGCCGTCCCGAAGACGAACGCCATCCCGCTGCCGACGGCGACGCGGGCCGGGTAGCCCATCATCAACAGCGCTGGCGTAACGAGGAAGGACCCACCCATACCGAAGAAGCCGAACAGGATACCGACGACTAACCCGAAGCCGACGAACAGCGCCAGTAGTTCGGGCGATCCCCCGACCGTCCCGGCGAGGGTGTCGAACACCATCTCAAGCACCGTTCTCACCCCCGATGAGGACTTTCATCAGACGCGGGCCGATCAGTTTCTCGAGACCGCCGTAACCGACGTACAGGAGAACCGCCTCCAGCAACACAGCACCGATGAGTATCGCTGCCTGCGGGTCCCACGTCGGAACTTCTAATCCTGCCATTGTTCTCGCATCCGTCTTGCGGTAGTTCGCACCTGGTACATTTCTGCTCGCTTGACCGTAATCTCTTGAGTGTAATAACGGTTTTGGGATGATAATACAATACTATATTCGGATAACTCCCCCGCAACCATCCATAACTTATGGATGTGTTTTCGGCCCGAATCACCGGCGGGTACATTCGGAGCGTACAGCCACTCTGAACGACGCACATCGTCACACGGGTGTGCCCGAACTGGCCTTCGATTTCCCCTCGACTCGCAGATTAATCTCCGGAGAGCACTCGATGGTATTGGGAAATACAATCAACATAGTGGCCGCCACTCGCTGTTCACTCGTTTCGTCCGAACGTTCAAATTCCATCGCGAGACAACCCGTCGGCATGGACTCGAACGACCCCAACCCCGACCGTGAATCCGTCGAACGGCGACTCGCGGCAGTCGAGCGCGCCCTTGCCACGGACGAACCCCTCGAGTACACCGACCGACTCGACGACCTCGAGGGCAGGGTGGTCGAACTGGAAGCGGCGGTCCAGGCGTTGCGCGGCTACGTCGGCTCGGTTCGGGCGGTCAACGACGACATCGAACAGCGTGCGGACCTCGCGTTGCGGAAAGCCACCGCTCTCGAGCGCCACATCGGTGGTGTTGCCGTCGACGGGAATCCACTGGACGGCTCCGAGGACACCGGGAGTACCGACGCCGACGACGCGCCGGCTGGCCCGTTCGACCGGCTGCGTAAGTGGCCGTGATTCGCGTCGTTCTTGCGGTAGTGGTGGCGACCGCACTCTTCGGCGTGAGTCTCCCCGCCGCCGAGCGGGTCGAACGCGACCGCAACGCCGAACTCGCGACGGACGAGTTGTCGTCGCTGGCCCGCGAGGCGGATGCTCTCGCCGACGGCAACGCCGCCCTCGAGGCCGGCCGCGTACCTGCCGGCACCACTGTCGTCGTCGACCCGCCCGACCCGTCGCTCACCGACGGCGGCCGACTCGTCGTCGGAAACGACCGTCTCGTGTGGGCGCCACGGACCGGTCGGAACCGGACGGTCGAAAGCGCGGTTCCGATTCGCGTCGAAACACCGCTCGTCCTCACGGGCCGGACGCGGCTCAGACTGTCGCTGATTTCGATTGGTCGGGCGGTCGTCGTCCGGATTCGACGGGCGAGGGTTCAAAAGCGAAGCCGAGCCCAGAACCCCCGTGTTCGAGGAACTCCTGTCGACCGACCCGGACTGTCGGTGTGAAGCGACCTTCGAGGGTGACCGACTCCTCCTCGACGGTTCGGCCTGTTCCGGCGACGGGCGTCTCGCCACGGTCTCAGCCTGCCGAGCGACGGCAATCGAGGCTCTCCGTGACCGGGATGCCGAGTCGGTACGAACGTGGTCGGCCGGCTTCGAACGAACCTACGAGGGCCGTGCTGCGGGACTGTTGGTCGCCGCAGGCCGATTTAGCGACGCGGCGGCGTTTCACGACGATACACTCGCCGAACGCGCGCGCAGCGACCCACTCGGTGCCGCACGGGTCGCGACCGGTCGGGGTGACCCATTGGCCCGTCTCGCCGCCGAAACCGGCCTCGAAGCGTTCGTGGGCTGTGACTACGAGACGGCGCTTCGGCCACACGTCGGGCCGGCGCTCGCGCGCTCGCGAATCGCGACGCGTCCGCCCGCCGAGGCGACACTGAAGGACCGTCACGAACTCGACTCCGGTGCCGTCGTCCGTCGCTACGAAAACGAGGGATTGGCGACGTATCACCTCATCCCCGTCGAACACCGCCTCGACGCGGCGGCGACGGCGACGCTCGCGAAAGCCCACGAACGCCTCGCCAGCGGCGCGGTCTCCGGCGGCGAGCGAGCGGCGTCGCGGGCGGTCCGGTCGGTCGCCGAGGACGGCCAACTGGTCGGGACGCTCGCGTCGGTGTTGGAAAAACACACTCGAGGACTCGGCATTCTCGAGGACTGTTTTGCGGACGCGTCGGTCACTGACGTGTTCGCGACTGCGCCGGTCGCGGACAACCCGCTCCGCTTGCGTCGTGACGGCGAAACGCTGCGGACGAACGTCAGACTAACCG
>JBMCDV010000014.1:0-11703 GCA_048618255.1 Natronomonas sp.
CTCGGAGTTCGACCCACTCCGAGTCCGCCGTCGTCTCCACTTCCAACTTGACCCACGGAGCGTCGTCGTCGCTGTGCTTGACGGCGTTTTCGACGAGGTGGTCGAGACAGAGTCCAAGTGTCGAGGGAGAGATGGCGACGGCCGATTCGGGCGTTCGAATGTCGATGTCGGCGTCCGGATACATTTCTCGGAGTTCCGCACCGGCCTCTCGGAGGAACTGCACGACTTCGATGGTTTCCGTCTCCGATTGGACGGGGTCGATGCTCCGGTTGAACGCCCGGGCTACGTCGGCCAACTTCAGGAGACTCCTCGCGGCGCTGTCGATGTCTCCGGCGGTTTCTGCTATCTCCGCCTCGTCGAACTCGCCAGCGCCTTCCGCGAGGTGTTTCGACAGGCCCGTGACGACGTTCAGTTTGTTGCGGAGGTTGTGCCGGAGGACTCTATCGAGTACCGACAGGCGACTCTGGTACTCCCGGACCTGTGTGATGTCGCGACCGACGGCGATGATTCGCTTGCCGTGGTCGTCCGTCGCCTCCAGTTGCTGAAGGCGGAACTGAAACACCGTCTCCCCCTCATCGGTTCCGGTCGCGAACTCGACCGTCCAGGAGGTGCCGCTCCGACGAACTGCCAACGCCGTCCCTCGGAACTTTGCGGCCTGTTCGCTCCCGAAGAGACCGGAGATTTGCGTGTCGGTTGGAATCGGGGCTTCGCCGCCGAAGGCGTCGTCGGCCGCCGGGTTCGTCTCGATGATGCGATTCCGTTCGTCGATAATCAAAATCGGGTCCTCGACCGACTGGAATATCCGTCTGTACTGTTCGAGCAACCGCTCTCGGCGCTTGCGCTCGGTGACGTCCCGTTGGAATCCGAGGAAGTGCGTCACCTCGCCGTCCTCGTCAAACACCGGCATGATGTCGAGGGCGTTCCAGAACTGCTCGCCGGACTTCCGGTAGTTACGGATTTCGACCGACACCGGCCGCTCGTCGGCCAGCCCCGCCCGTATCTCGTCGACCGTCGCCTCCTCGGTGGCCTCGCCCTGCAGGAACCGACAGTTTCGGCCGATGACGTCCTCTCGGTCGTACCCGGTTATCACGAGGAACCCCTCGTTGACGTACACGAGCGGCAGGTCCTCCTCGTTTGCGTCGGCGATGCTGATACCGATGCCGGCGCCGTCTATCGCCCGCTCGTACAGTTCGAGTTCCTCCTGGCGCTGTCGCGAGAGCACCGAGTGTCGTCGCGTCGCCAACAGGCCGTCGACGCGGGAACGGACCGCCCGCCTCGGCGCCGGAATCGGCTGGATACCGTCGAGTAACTCGCCGACCGAATCGCCGTGGCGGCGCCACGCGTCGTCGACCGAGTCGGTCGTCAACAGCAACACCGGCGCCGTGGCCGGCCGTTCGCGTTCCTTCCACGCCGACAGCGCCCCGCGGAACGACGCGAGACCGTCGGCGTCGACGACACACAGGTCGGTTCGTTCCGGAATCGGGTCGGCTACGTCGGTCACCTCGAACGTCGTGAGCAGCGATTCCAGCAGTTCTCGATTCCGCGCTTGGGTGACGCCGAGGGCGATGCGAGGCGTCCGCTCGGCGAACACGTCGGTGCCGGTGTCCCGGTGCGTCCGCGGTGACGGGCCATCCAGCGGGGACATCAGCTCGACTCGTCGGTCCGCTCGGGGATGCCGGTGAGGATGCCGCGCACCCCGGTCAGTTTCGGCCCGACCCCGACACCCGACTCGGTTATCTCGAACTCCCGCAGCGTCTGCTCGAAGTCACCGAAGCGTTTCTTCAACACGCCGACCGCCTTCCGAATCTCGCCGTCGGCCTCCAGATACCGGAGGAACATGATGTTGTCCGCGAGATAGCTGATCTGCTCGTCCGTCGCCGAGAAGTCGCCGGTGATGTTTTCGACTTCTTCGAGAAGGATGACGGTGACGCCCATTCGCTTGAGGTAGCGACACAGCGCGTGGAGCTCCCGGGTGAGTTCGTCGCGCGATTCATCGCCGCGAAGCCCGAGGCGGTAGCCGGTGATGCCGTCTAGCATGACCACTTTGGCACCCTCCTCTTCGACGGCCGTCCGGACGTGATGGGCGAACTCGTCGGGACTCTGCGTGAGCGACTCGATTTCGTCTATCGTGACGACACCGTCGTCGATGAGCGATTCCATGTCGATGCCGATCGCCGCGGAGCGATACAGATAGTCGGATTTCAACTCCTCAAACAGATAACCGACGCCACGTTCGCCGCGTTCGCCCGCGGCTTCCAGAAACAGCGACCCGAGGGTGGTCTTGCCGGCGCCGGACGGGCCGGAGATAACTGTGACCGACCCCCGCTCGATACCACCGCCGAGGAGTCGGTCGAGTTCGTCGATGCCGGCGGACAGTTGGTCTCGGGTTCGCTCTCGCTGGTGGTCTCCGGGAACGAGTTTCGGGTAGACGCGAGCGCCCTCCCCCGATCGGATGCGGTAGGTGTGGCGCCCCTCGGCCGAGCCCGAACCACGGAACTTCGTCACTTCCAGCGTCCGATGGTCGTCACTCCGGCGGATTTCGATGGTCAAATCGCCAAGGAACTCGAGGTCCTGTTCGACCGACCCGTCCATCGGCTGGGTCGTACACAGCGTCGTGATTTCCCGTTGTTTGAGCTCGTTGATGAGCGAGGAGATGTTGCGGCGGAACTGGTACTCGTCGGGCAGCAGCGACCGGAGTTCCGAAAGCGGGTCGATAACGAGCCTGTCCGGGGACTCATCGTCGATGGCCGTCGCGATTCGCTCCAGTAAATCCTCGCCTTCTACCTCGTCGGCCGGGAACACCGTGTAGGAGTCCTCCGAGAAGAACCGCTCGCCGCCGGCACTGAGGTCGAGTATCGTCACCTCCGAGAGGTCGATACCGAGCCGTTCGGCGTTCCGTCTGATGTCGGCCTCCCGTTCCTCGAAGCCGATGTAGAGACTCGGCCCGTCGGCCGCGGTGAGAAACTGCAAGGCGAGAATCGTCTTCCCTGTCCCCGGTCCGCCGTTTATTATTCCCGTCTGTCCGCGGAGAAATCCGCCCCGAAGCACCTCGTCTAGTCCTGGTGTACCGGATGGGACACGCCGGTCGTCAGCAGTCATTGGGGTACGTTTCGTTTGTATATGGATAACGCCGTTGGCTATCTTACTAGGGTGTTCCTCACAGAGCAAGCGATATTCACGACATCTGATCGTATATTATCACCCTCTATCGTCCGCTCATCACTTCAGCGACCGATTCGCGTCGGAGCCACCGAACGACGCCGTCGAGGCGCTCCGTCGCCTCACTACCGCAACGCCAACAGTTACCACGCTGTCGGTCGACACGGCGGTATGCCCACCGTTCAACTCGTCCGCCACGCCACGGTGCTCGTCACGATGGGGGAGACGACGTTCCTCGTCGACCCGATGCTCGGCAACCCGGGCGACATTCCACCGATTCCCAACACGCCGAACGACCGCGAGAACCCGCTCGTCCCCCTGCCTGACGTGGACCTCACACACGACGCCGTCGTCGTCACCCACCGCCACCGCGACCACTTCGACGACGCCGCCCGGGAGTTTCTCGACCGCGAGGTGCCGCTGTTCTGCCATCCCGAGGAGGCCGAGGAGTTCCGCGAGGAGGGCTTCGAGGACGTACGGCCTCTCGACATCCACCAGTCGTTCGGCGATACGATACTCACGCCGACGCCTGCCCGACACGGCCACGGCGAGTTGGCAGAGGCGATGGCCCCCGTCCTCGGCGTCGTCTTCGAGGGCGAGGGGTCGCTGTATCTCGCCGGCGACACCGTCTGGTACGACGAGGTCGCGGAGACGCTCGAGGCCCACGATTTCGATGCCGTCGTCGTCAACGCCGGCGCCGCCCGGTTCGTCGAGGGCGACCCCATCACGATGGACGACGAGGACGTCGCGTCGGTCCGGGCGGCCGTCGACGACGACGTGTCTGTCATCGCCGACCACATGGACGCCATCAACCACTGTCTGCTGACGCGCGAGGACTTGCGGGCGGCCGTCGATGGTGTGACGATACCCGAGGACGGAGAGACAGTCGAGTTCTGAAACGATGGCTACTATCCGGATGCCTCCCAATCTCGGCCAATGACACGGCCACCGACCCGCACCGAGAACGCCGCACTGTTGGTGCTCGGTGGCCTCGGCTACGGCGCGCTGCTGTTCGTCTGGTTCTCCCTGCCCGCCTACCTCCAGCCTATCATCGACGACCTCGGCCTGACGGGCACGCAGGCCGGCGTGCTTGCGGGAGCGGTGCCGCTGACCTACATCCCGCTCGGTCTCGCAAGCGGCCTGCTCGTCGACCGACTCGGTGCGCGAGTGGGCGTCGGCTCGGGTATCGTTCTCGCCGGCCTCGGACAGTTGAGTCGGTCGTTCGCCCCCGATTTCCTGTCGATGTTGGTGCTGACGCTGCTGCTCGGCGTCGGCGCGACGGGGCTCACCTTCGGATTGCCCAAACTCGCCTCGGAGTTGTACCCCGCCGACCGCGTGGGTCGGGCGGCGTCGGTGTATCTCGTCGGTTCCTACGTCGGCAGTGCGACCGTCTTCGCGTTCGGTCGACCCGTCATCGGCCCGGCGCTGGGTGGCTGGCGGCCGCTGTTTCTGTACAGCGGCATCGCCACCCTCGCCGTCGCCGCGGTGTGGGCCATCGCATCGTGGTACGTTCCCGCTGGAGTCCACGAAACGGACGACGATGGCGACCTCACGCTTGTCTCGCTGGCCGACGACGTTCGGGCCGTCCTCGGCCACCGTGACCTCCAGCTGCTCGTCCTGTTGGGGACGATGTACCTGTTCGTCCTTCACGGGATACAGGGGTGGCTGGTGACGATACTCGAAACCCGGGGTATCTCGGCGGACCTCGCGGGAACCATCGCCGGCACCCTCGTCGTCGGACAGGTCGTCGGCGTGTTGACGATTCCGGCGCTTGCAGAGCGCTTCGGTCGCAGGCGGGCGACGCTGATTGCTTGTGCCGCCGTCGCCTGCCTCGGAGTCGTCGGGTTGCTGGCCGAACCCGACGCCGTCCTCGTCCTCGTCGTTCCCGTCGTCGCTATCGGGCTCGGGATGGGGGGACTCGCGCCGCTCATCCGTGCGGTGCCGGTCGAGTTGGATGGTATCGGCGCGAAACTGACCGGCACTGCGGTCGGCGTCGTCTTCGCGGTCGGCGAAATCGGCGGCTTTCTCGGCCCGGTCGTCATCGGCGCGCTGCGGGACGCGACGGGGACGTTCACGCCGGGGGTGGCCGTTGCCGCGGGCGGTACACTCGTCGCCGCTGTCGCGGGTGCGGCGATGTCGAGTCTCGACGACTGACCGACGCGTACACGACAGCTTGTAGTCGGCCCTCACCGAACCGGAGTTATGACCGACACCAACGAGTGGTTCCTCGAGAACCACGACCACCTCCGGGACCTCGGCATCGAAATCGACGACCAGCGGGAGGGGTTCATCCGCCTCACGCTGCCTCACGAGGAATCGCTCACCAATCCGGGGTCGGAGGCCATTCAGGGCGGCGTCGTCGCGACGCTCATCGACCACGCCGGTGGCGCGGCCATCCGGACGACACTGGAAACCCCCATGTCGACGCCGCATGCGACGACTGAGTTGAACGTCAGCTACGTCCGACCGGCCGCTGCCGATTTGACCGCCGAGGCGACCGTCGTCCGCTCGGGGGCGACGATGGGCGTCGTCGAGGTCGAAGTGACGATGCCCACCGGCGAGGGGGAAAAGACCGTCGCGGTCGGTCGCGTCTCGCTGCATCTGAATCGGGAGTAAACCGGGGGTCGTTGTTCCGCACATTGACGGCGGAACGTTGAGGTGAGGCCGACCGCACGTGAGGGTATGGTTGCCACACGAGAGGGGGTGGGTCGTTCGTGAGCCACACCCACGGAACGTTCGCCGCACTCGTCGACGCACTCGTCCCGGAGACGCCCGACCTCGCCGACCGAGGCGACGAACACGTTCCCGGCGGGCTCGCTGTCGGACTGGAAGCGGCGATTATCGACCGCGTGAACAACTTTCAGGAGGTCGACGGCGGCGTCCTCGGCGCGGCGGGCTACGATGCGACGCCGATAGCACCCGCCGTCGCCGTCTTGCTCGACACCGCGGCCGCCGAACTGCTCGTTCGACGCCGCAGCGAGGACGGATTTCAGACCCCCGACGACTCCTTCGCCGCGGGGCCGTTCTCGCGACTGTCCCGCGAAGACCGTCTGCGTGCGCTCCGCCTACTCGAAGACGAGGGCGTCTTCCCACGGTTGGCCGAGCGGTTCGACTCCGCCGCCCTCGGTACCATCCAGTTCCTCGCCAGTTCCCTGCCGATTCTCGTCGAGTTCGTCTACTACTCGGAGGCGACGGCCGAGGAGGGAGAGCGTTCCCTCGGGTGGAAACAGGCCGACTACCCCGGTCCGGCCGAGGGGTACGCGGTCGGTATGGGCTACGAAATCGAGGACTTCGAGGAGAACGATTACTGATGTACGAACGCGATACCGATGTCGTCGTCGTCGGCGCTGGCGGTGACGGTCCGGCGCTGGCGTGGCGACTCGGCCAACTCGGCGTCGACGTGACGATTCTGGAGGCCGGCCCCTTCTACGGCAACGAGAAGTGGGAGGCGCCCAACGACGCGCCGGGCGGCGAACGCTCCGGTGACCCTTCGGACCTCTCGGGAGAACTGTACGACGAACAGTTCACCTCGAAAGAGGGCGACATGAACGACCCCGTCACCGGGAAACTGCGGTGGGGGCCCGCGGACTCCGACCGACCACCGTGGCAGCGGACGGTCCCACAGCAGGCGCTCATCTCACAACTCTCGGGCGTCGGCGGGACGACCCAACACTACTACGCCAACCACCCGCGGGCGTTCGTCACGAGCATCGAGGACCAACCGCACTGGCCCATCGACTACGAGGAGTTGGTGCCGTACTACCAACTGCTGGAGGAGACACACCCGGTCGAACCGGCACCGACGACGCCGAAGGCCGAGGTGTTCTTCGAGGGCGCCCGTCGGTCGGGCTACGACCTCAACGACGGCTACAACGTCACCGAGGCGGGGTATCGGCCGTTCCCCAACGCCATCCCGCAACCGGACGAGCGGCTGATGCGCGACGGCGGGGGCGATGTGGAAACAGACAACGTCCCGGGCGGCGAGAGCGGTGCGTATCGCCACCCCGACTACGAGGGCGACACGCTGGCGATGCACGAACATCAGGGTGGCCCCCATCCCCGGGGCGCACCGATGCGGGAGCGGGCGCGTCGCTCCTCGAACGTCTCGCTGGTGCCGCGGGCGCTGGACACCGGCAACGTCGAGATTCGACCCAACGCATTCGCGACGGGAATACTCACGGAGGGAGGGGCGGCCGAGGAAGCCACCGGCGTCGAGTTTCGCGACACGTGGGCGGGGACGACCGAGCGCATCCACGCCGACGTGGTCGTCCTCGCGGCGGGCTGTATCGAGACGCCGCGGCTGTGGCTCAACTCCCAACTGCCCGACAACGGCTGGGTTGGCCGCGGGTTAACCACCCACCACTTCGATTTCGTCGCGGGCACCTTCGACCCCGATACCCTCGAAGAGCTCATCGGCCAGCGAGCGGTCGAACCACACCAGGGGCAGGCCGCCGGCTCACGCGTCGACGTTCCCGACGAGGGCGGCATCGCCGTCAACACGTTCGCACCCGGCATCACCGCGATGGCGATGTACGCATCCGCGAAAGGCGAGTGGGCCTTCGACCGCGACACTGCGGGCGAACCGTGGGACACCGCCGGCCGACTCGCCGGTCGGCAACTCAAAGAACAGATGGCCGACTACCGTCGGACGCTGACGCTCATCTGTCACACCGACGACCGGCCTCGGAAGGAAAACGGCGTCTCCATCGACGAGACGACCGAGGACGAACACGGTCCCGTCCCGCTGGTCGAGTGGGAGGCCCACCCCGAAGACGACGCCCGACGCGACGACCTCGCCCGGCGGGCCGCGGAAATCCTGGACGAAGCCGGCGCCGAACACGTCCACCGCACCGACGCTGCGCCGATTCTGTTGCACATGCAGTCGTCGATGGCGATGGGGAAGGTGCTCGATACGGGCTGTGAAGCGAAGGACGTGAGTCGGCTGTTCGTCGCCGACCACTCGGCGCTTTCCAACGGCGTCGGCGGTGCCAACCCCACACACTCGGGGCAGGCACTCGCGCTGCGGACCGCCGAAGCCATCGCCGAGCGCTACTTCGACGGCGTAGAGGACCCCATCGGGTCCGTCTGAACGGGTTTCACCCGTTCCCAAACGAATCCGAGTAGACACAACTTAACCGAAACAACGCTGAAGGGGCCGTTTACTGTATGCGCCCTATGGCGAAGGTGTTCGTCCTCAACGCACACTCGCGACACGGATTGGTCTCGATTCGCTGTCTCGGTGGGCGGGGAGTCGACGTGACTGCCGGGAGTTCGAGACGGTTCCACGCCGGGAGGCTGTCCAGATACGTCGACCGGTTCGTGGCGTATCCTTCGCCCGTCGACGCCCCGGCGGCGTTCGTCCGTGCCGTCGAGGCGGAACTCCAGCGGGCGGACTACGACATGCTACTGCCGGTGAATGAGGTCACCGTCGAAACCGTCGTCCGACACCGCGACCGCTTCGAAGCGCACACGACAGTCCCGTTTCTTCCGTACGACCGACTTGCCGTCGGTCTCGACAAACGACGAACCATCGAGGCGGCCAGAGCCCACGACGTTCCCCATCCGGAGACGCGCTTCGCCGAGGAGTTCGACATCGACACCGTCGGCGAGGAACTCGGCTACCCGGTCGTGGTCAAGCCGACGCTTGGGTCCAGCCGAAACGGGGTTTCCGTCTGTCACTCGCGGACCGACCTCGAACGGTCGCTCCGTGAGACGCCGGCACAGTACCGCCCGCTGTTGGTCCAGGAGTTCGTCCCCTTCGGTCGCGAAGTCGGCGTGTACACTCTGTATGACTGCTCGGGAACGCTGACCGGGTTGACCGTCCAGAAGCGCCTTCGCTCGAACCCGCCCGAAGGCGGCGCGAGTACGTACCGCGAAACCATTCGCGACCCGGAACTCGTCGCCCTCGCCGACGAGTTCCTGACGGCACTGGAGTGGCGCGGCCTCGCGATGGTCGAGTTCCGCATCGACGCCGACACCGGCGAGCCGAAACTCCTCGAAATCAACCCCCGGCTGTGGGGGAGTCTCGCGTTGTCGGTGTACGCCGGCGTCGACTTCCCGTATCTGCTGTACCGGTTGGCTATCGGCGACGACGTCGACCCGCAGCTGGAGTACGCCGTCGGCGTCCGGGCGCGGTGTCTCTTCACCGACGCCCAACAGGTGCTCGCACGCGAGGACCGAACGACGGCGCTCGTAGAGTTTCTCACGCCGTCGTCGAAGCCGTGCTGTTACGACATCGTCTCGAAACGGGACCCGCTGCCCACGCTCGGACACCTCGCATACGTCGTTTCGTGTCTGTTCGACCGTGGGAACGACACGGCATCCGACGCCGGCGGAGGCGTCGAAGACTCCTCGGAAACGCTGCCTGAGCTACCGCCACCGCTGTCGTAGCTGGGTTTCGGGACGCGGTAATCGACGCGAAGATAGGGTGCTCTCCGTATCGAGATTCGATACGAGCGAAACTGATTATAGGTCACCGTATCAACACGAAACAATCGCAGTATCGTGGGTACGACTCACGAGGAACGGGTGAGTAATTCGAGATGTCACGAACGGGTCCGACGAACGTTCTCTTCGAGACCGGCGAGCACGGCGATTGCGACGAAGCCGCCTGTATGGACCTGCTCGGAGTCGACGACCCAACCAACGTCGACGTGTTGTTCGTCACCGTCACGAAGTCGGGGCGGGAGCGCATCGAGGCACTGAAACGCCACGCCGACGCCCCGCCGTCAAACGTCGGCATCGTCACCGTCGACGTGGGTGGCTCCGACGGCAGCGCACGGCTCGGCGGCGAGTCCGGCCCGATGGTTCGTCGCATCTCCGACCCCAGCGACCTCACCGGCGTCGGCATCGCCATCTCGGAGTTCCTCTCGGCGTGGCACGGCAACGGCAACCGTACCGTGGTGTGTTTCGAGTCGGTGACGGCGCTGTTGCAGTACGTCGAGGCCAACCGCGTGTTCCAGTTCCTCAACGAAATCACCTCGAAGTTCGAGCAGTCCGGCGCCAGAGCGCACTTCCACATCACGCCGGCGGCCCACGAAGGACAGGTTCTGAGCGTCCTCACGTCGCTATTCGACGACCGCGTCACCGCCAAAAACCTCGGACACGCCCCCACAGAGGAGGCCATCGATGGAACGACGGCGGCCGCGTCGGGCGCTGCCGTCGACGGCGCCTCGACGGAGGCTGCCGACGCCGGCCCCGAATCGGCTTCGGAGGGTTCCGAGCAACCGGAGACGGAAACCGACGACGCCGACGAAGGCTCTGGATTCATCTTCGCCAGCGCCGACACCGAAAGCGATGCCGATCCCCCCGGAGACGGGTCTGAAACAGCTCCAGCGCCCGACGTGGAGACGCCCGCCGCCGAGACGAGCGAGTCGACGGACTCCGAATCCGCGGACGAATCTTCCGGTTCAAAGGCTGTCGACGCCCCCGACGACTCCGCCGATTCCGAAGCGGTGTCGACGGACGACACGGACGCAGACGGCGAGACCTCCGACCCGGAAACCACGGCTCCGGACTCCGACCCGGCCGACATCGTCTGGTCCGTTATCAACGGCGAGATGGACGACCCGGATGCAGACGAGACCGACGCCTCCCCGTTCGACTTCCCTGCCGAGACGGCGAACGCCGATTCGGGCCCGGTGGGTGACGACACAGAGGCCGAAGTGACGGACGCCGATTCCGAGGCCGAAGTGGCGGAGGCGGATGATGAGGCGTCCGACGACGCCGGCATCGAGGAACCGACGACCGCGAACTTCGGCCGAAAAAAGCGACGTTCGAAGCGGGACCCGATAGAACGGCCGCAGGTACAGCGACCGGGCGAACCGTCCGATGACGATTCGGAGTACAAGTCGGCGCTGTTCTCCCGGACGACGGCGACGGTCATCGGCGTCGTCGTAATGGTCGCGTTGGTAAGCTTCCTCACCGCGGCCGTTCCGATGCCGGCCGGCGCGCCGATAGCCGGCGCCGGACCCGAGGATACGCCGACTCCAGCGCCGGCGACCGGTGCAGGAGCGAACGGGACCCAAGCCCAGGTGACGCCGAGTCCGACGACGAAGGCGACGCCGGAACCCACTGCGACACCAACGGCGACGGCGACGCCGACACCGACGCCGGAGCCAACGACGACCCCCACTCCGACCAGCTCCGGCAGTTCGACCGACTCCACCGACGGAACCGACGGCGGTGACACGACCGCGACGCCGAGTCCGACGGCGACGCCGACGCCGGAACCCACCGCGACACCGACGCCGACGCCGGAACCCACCGCGACACCGACGCCGACGCCGGACGACTCAATCACCGGCGCCGTCGACGACACGACCGACAGCACCACGGATGCCATCGACAACACCACCGACTCGCTCGCCGACGACGATGACGGACTCCTGTAACTGCGGGCGACCGTCGGCGGTGGAATTTTGGGACTGCTACAAGTACGGCGAGGTATGGCGACGCTGCTCACCGCCGTCAACGATATCCCCGAAAACTGCTCGTACCTCTTCACCGTCGAGGAGGCCGACGGCGGCCTCGAGGAGGTGATTC
>JBMCDV010000015.1:0-11701 GCA_048618255.1 Natronomonas sp.
ATCTACACCTGTGCGTATCATGTGCCACTGTTTTATCCGAACAGCACTTAGTTAAGTGTTAGCGTGACGGGGATCAGTACGGACTGTCCGTCGACAGTTCCATCTTGAACGTGTAGCAGTATTTCTCCATATCGTTCCGCTCGTAGAACTCGTGGGCTTCGTCGCGCCAGAGGCCTGATGCGAGTTCGATGCAGCTACAGCCCCGTTCGTCGGCCCACTCGCCGATCCACTCGAGGAAGTGACTCCCGTAGCCCTCGCTCCGGTGGGGCTCGTCCACGACGAGGTCGTGTACCCAGACGCGCTTGCCGTGGTACAGCGTCGTTCCCAACTCCAGCCCCGCGACTGCGCGAATCGCACCGTCGGGACCGTCCCGGAGTGCGTACAGCCGGTAGCCGTCCTCGCTGCGCATCTCCTCGATGAGATCGAGGTACGTCTCCTCGTCCACCGGACGCAGTTGCTTCATCACCGGGTGAGCCTCGCGGAACTCGGCGGTCGTCGTCAGTTCCTCGATGTGCATGTCTGCCATGGGTATCCAATTATTTCCCGTATACATATCGGTTCGGGCGATTCCCCTTTCGGCCGCACCTTTAGGTCGGTGCCTCCGTGAGTACCCGTATGGCCGATGACCAGCCACTCACTGCGGAGCGGGTCGCGTCGCTGGCCGACCGCGTCGGCATCGAGACGACGCCCGAGCGAACCGAGCGAATACTGACCGAGATAACCGGCGGGCAGGACGGATACGCGCGACTGCTCGACGGCAGCGACGAGTGGGCACGGACTGCGGACAGAAACCTCACGGTGACTCACGACCCCGACGAGGACGCCGACCCCTACAATTCCTTCATCAGTCTGTTCGAACTCGAGGGTGACGGCGGCTCGCTCGATGATTTGGCGGTCACGCTCAAGGACAACATCTCCGTCGGCGGCGTCCGGCTGACCGGCGGTTCGACGGTGTTCGTCGACGCGGTTCCGCGCCGCGACGCGCCCGTCGTGACCCGCCTCCTCGATGCCGGCGCGACCATCCGCGGGAAGTCGAACATGGACGAGTTGGCGTACGGACCGACGGGCGAGACGAGCGCCTTCGGCCCTGCGAAGAACCCGGTGGCCGAGGGACGTGTCACGGGCGGGTCGTCCTCGGGGAGCGCCGCCGCGGTCGCCGCCGGACGGGTCGACGCCGCGCTCGGCACCGACACCGGTGGGAGCGTCCGAATACCGGCTGCCTTCTGTGGACTCGTTGGGATGAAACCGACGTGGGGGGCCGTACCACAGGCGGGCGTTATCGAACTCAGCTACACGCTCGACCACGTCGGACCGCTCGCACGCGACGTGCGTACCGCCGCGCGCGTTCTGGATACGATTGCCGACACCGCCGAACAGGCGACGAGTTTCGTCGACGCGGTTTCGGAGCCGACCGCCCTCGAATCGCTCACCATCGGTGTGCCGGCCGAATTCTACGGCGACTTCGTCTCCGAGACGGTCACCCGAACCGTCCGGGAGCGTATCGACGCGATGGCTGACGCCGGGGCGACGGTCCGCGACGTCTCCATCCCGCTCTTCGGAGATGCCGTTCGGATGTGGAACGCCGTCGTGAACGTGGAGTTCGCGCTGTTTCTCGGTGCGGGCGGGACGCCGCTGTTCCGTCGCGGTGCCGTCGACCCGTGGTGGCCCCGCGACGCCGTGGCCGGTATCGAAGACTCCGGACGCACCTTCGGCGACGTCGTCCAGCGCAAGGCCGTCGAGGGGACGTATCTGCTCGCCGAGGAGCACGCCGACCACTACGTCGCGGCCCGCAACGGCTGTCGGGCGCTGGCCGCCCAGTTCGAGTCGGCACTTGACGACTGTGACGTGCTCGTCACGCCGACGATGGCGTCCGAACCCATCGAGTGCGGGACCTGGAACCCCCACTCGTATTCGAGCGCCGGCGAGAGCGCCGCCCCACCGCTGGCAGTCAACACGCGGCCGGCGAACCTCGCGGGGCTCCCCGCGCTCACCGTTCCAGCGAACGACCCGGACACCGACCCCATCGGGGTCCAGTTCATCGGGAGCGGCGGCGAGGACGCGACGGTACTCGCCGTCGGTGCTGCCTTCGAGACGCTCGTCGCCGACTGAGGCGGCCGACGGTGGGTGGTCGACCCCGCCCGATGGCGTCCGCCGGCACCGCTCGCCCGGCGGGTCAGCTTTAATATGACAACGTGTGTCGTATGGACCATGCCAATCGATACAGCGATTACTGGCGGAACGGTCGTCACGAAGAACGGACAGTACGAAGCCAGCGTCGGCATCGACGATGGCAAAATCGTCGCCGTCGGGACGGAGTCGTCGATACCGGACGCCGACGAGACGGTCGACGCCTCCGGGCAGTTGGTCATGCCCGGTGCGGTCGACGTCCACGTCCACATCGACGACCAGTTCTCGGAGGACAGCTACGAGACAGCGACGGGTGCCGCGGCGGTCGGCGGAACGACGACGTACGTCGACTTCGCCTGGCAGGCCTGGACGGGCGAACTGAGCATCTTCGACGAGGAGGGAACCCTCCTGGAGGGCGTCGAGCGCAAAAAGAACAAGGGGGGTGACGCGCTCATCGACTTCGGACTGCACGGTGCCATCACTCGCGAAGACCCGGAGGTACTCGACGAGATTCCCGACGTTATCGAGGCCGGCGTGCCGACGTTCAAGATGTTCACGGCCTACGAAATCGGCTTGAGTAACGGCTTTATGAACCGCGTCATCAAGCACCTCGCCGAGGAGGGCGCCGTCGGCGTCTTCCACACGGAGGACGACTCCGTCTGCTCGGAACTGGTCGAGCAGTGTAAAACCGAGGGCAAGAGCGACGCGACGCACTTCCCGAGTTCACGCCCCGATTACTCGGAGGCGATGGCCGCCGAGGACGCCGTACGGATGGCCACCGAAGCGGGGATGCAGTACTACGGCATCCACACCTCCTGTCGGAAGGCCGCGGACGTCCTCGAACAGTTCCAGGACATATACGGCAGTGGACTGGTTCGAGCGGAGACCTGTCTGCACTACACCACGCTGGACGAATCGGTCTACGCCGAGCAGGGCAACCGCCCGGTCATCCAGCCGCCCATCCGGAAGCCGGACGACGTGGAAGCGATGTTCGAACAGCTCGAGGACGGCGTCTTGAGCGTCGTCTCGACCGACCACTGCGCGTACACGCTCGACCAGAAGGAGGGCGGCGCGTGGTGGGAAATCAACCCCGGTGCGAACTCGCTGCAGACCAACCTCCCGGTGTTCTACGACGAGGCGGTCAACCGACGCGGGTACGACCCCTCCTTCGTCGTCGAGATGCTCGCGACCAACCCCGCCGAGACGTTCGGGATGCCAGAAAAGGGGACGCTCGACCCCGGTACCGACGCGGATATCGTCGTCTTCGACCCCGAGGAAACGTACACCGTCACCGCAGAGGACAACGTCAGCGTCGCCGATTTCACCATCTACGAAGGCCGGGAGGTCACCGGAAAGCCGACGAAGACGTTCGTTCGCGGCGAACTAATCGCCGAAGACGGCGAAGTGGTCGGTGAACCGGGCCACGGCCAGTTCCTCGAACGGGAACTGCCGGATTGGGACTGAAACCCGACGTTCGCGTCAAACGCTTTCTTAAACGATTCGTCTACGAGGACGGCACCGGTCACGGGTTCGGTCGCGCGAGGAACTCCGCGCGTCCCTCCTCGCCGGTCACCTCGCCGTCTTCGTAGACGATCTCACCGCGGGACATCGTCAATTCGGGACAGACGAACGACCGTCCCTCGAACGGGGTGAAATCGGACTGGTCGAGCATGTCCTCCTCGCGAATCTCGGTGCGACGCTCCGGGTCGACGACGATAACGTCGGCGTCAGCCCCGGGCCAGAGGCCACCCTTGCGCGGCGTCAGTCCGTAGTGCTCTGCCGGGTTGTAGGACGTCGTCTCGACGAGCTTCGACAGCGGGATGTGTCCGCCGTCGAGTACCTCCGTCAGGATGGAGGGGAACCACGTCTGGAGGTGTGGGATGCCGACCGTCGCGTCCCAGATGTTCGGCTTGTGCTTGCGTGCACACGGCGCGTGGTCGGAGTCGAGAATCTTGATGTCGCCCCGTCGAACCCCCTCCCACAGCGCGTCGTGTTCCGCGTCGGTTCGAATCGGGGGGTTGACCTTCGCGAGCAGGTCGTGATTTCGAGCGTCCTCGGTGAGATACTGCACCTGCGCTTCGGCAGTGACCTCCGCTCGAGTGTTCGCCTGGTTTCGCTGGAAGGCTCGCAATCCCTTCTCCGAACTCATGTGGACGAAGTGAACCGGACAGCCCGTCTCGTCGGCGAACAGCATCAGTCGGTTGATGGCGTCGGCCTCCAGGAAGTCCGGCCGAACGTGATTCCAGGTGTTGACGGTGTCGCCCTCGGCGCCGCGTTCCCGCATCTCGTCTTTGATCTTAAATGCCGGCTCGACGTTCTCGGGATGAACGAGCGCGCGCGCACCGTACGAATCGTCTACGGCGGCTATCTCCTCTAAGAGTTTGTACACGATGCCGTCGTCGATGCCGACGAGTGGTTCGACTACCTCCTCGCCGCGGTAGGGAAGGAAGAGCTTGAACGACGTGATGCCCTCCTCCTCGACAAAGGTCGGCACCTTCCGGACCTGCTCCATCGTGAACACGGCCACGTGAAAGGAGAAGTCACCGAGGAAGTGAGCTTCCATCGCCGCCCGGAAGCCCTCGTAGCTGCTCTCGAGTTCGCCCGGCGGGCCGACGAGGAAGTTGATAACGCTCGTAACGCCGCCGGCGGCCGCGGCGCGACCACCGTGGCGGGCAGCCACGTCGTAGTCCCAGTCGGGCCACTCCACGTGGACGTGCGGGTCGATGACGCCCGGCATGACGAGTTTCCCCGCAGCGTCGATTTCGGCGTCAGCGTCCACGTCGAGGCTCGTCCCGACCTCTGCGATTGTCCCGTCTTCGACAGCGATATCGGCAGTCGTTCGTCCCTGTGCAGTGACGACGTCTCCTCCATGTATGAGGGTATTTACCATGCGCATTGGGTGGTTCGACTGATAGCGTTCTAATACTATCGGTGTCGGCCACGTCGAGGAATCACTACTCACGTCATCGTGTCGGCAGAACGCACGGGGGACGTGGCCAAAGGCTAATACCACGTGTTCTGAACTGTTCGGGTATGTCCGAGGACAAAGAAGCGATATACGAGCGCGCATCGATGGACAACCGAATCGGCTACGGGGACGACCCCGTACTCCTCGTCGTCGACCTGCAGACGGGGTTCACCGATTCGGAGAACCCGCTCGGCGGCGACCTGACTGAGGTCGTCGAACGGACGAACAGGCTGGTCGATGCGGCCCACGAGGGCGACGTCCCGGTCGTATTCACGCGCATCGTCACGAAACACGAGGACATGCGCGACCTCGGCGTGTGGGGCGAGAAGATTCCCAGCCTGTCCACGCTCCGCGAGGGCAGCGAGTGGGTCGACCTCGACCCACGCCTGCACGTCGAGGCCGACGACCACGTCCTCGATAAGCGTCAGGCCAGCGCCTACCACGAGACGGAACTGGACTCCATGCTCGCGGCGCTCGGCGTCGATACTGTCGTCATCACCGGGTGTACGACGAGCGGGTGCGTCCGCGCATCCGCCGTCGACGCCTGCTCGCACGGCTACTACACCATCGTCCCCGAATCGGCTGTCGGCGACCGGGCGCAGGAACCCCACGAAGCGAACCTCTTCGACATCAACGCGAAGTACGGCGACGTGCGACCCGTCGAGGAAGCCGCCGACTATCTGGCCAGTGGCGGTGCGCGGTAGACCGTCGAACCCCCCACCGCGTCGAGTCGTTCAGTCTTCCCGTCGCCCTGCCGTCGCTTCCGCGTCGATTTCGCCGTCGACGATGACGACGCCGTAGCCCTCCCGGGCTATTTCGGCCGTGATGAGTCCGTCTCGGTAGTCGCTGAGAACGTCCTCCGCCGGCCGCTCGTGTGGGTCGCCGTAGCCGCCGCCGCTCGCGGTTTCGATGTGGACGCTGTCGCCCGCCTCGAACTTGTATCCGGACTCCTTCGAGTGGAGGTCGACGACCTCTCCGTCGGCTTTGATGTGTTTCAAATCGCCCTGCGTGCCGTCGCCGCCCCCGAAGAGGCCGTGCGGACGGTAGGTGTTGCCGTCGCCCTCTATCGTCATGACCGCGTCGGTGAGGAACTTCGACTGTCGGACGATGCCGTGGCCGCCCCGGTGGCGACCGACACCGTGGCCGTCCTCTCGGAGGTGGTACTTCTCGACGCGCATCGGATGTGAGAGTTCGATGTCCTCGACGGGGCGGTTCTGGGTGTTGTGCGCCAGCGCGTCGACGGCGTCCATGCCGTCCGCCGCCGGCCGGCCGCCGTAGGACCCCTCGTTGACTTCGAGATACACCCAGTAGGCGTCGTCCTCGTCGGTGCCGCCGTAACTGACGAAGTACACCTGTCCGCAGGTGCCGGCGCAGACCTTCTCCGGAATCGCCTCCGCCAGCGCCTGGATGATGAGGTCGCTCATCTTGTCGACCTGATTGATACGAGCGAACGCCGCCGTGGGCGGCGTCGGGTTGAACATACAGCCCTCGCGTGCTTTGGGGTGAATCGGCCGGAACGTCCCGGAGTTCTGGGGCAGATACTCGTCGTGCGTGTAGGTGTCCATCAGAATCGAGCGGATGGTGAAGTACGTCACGACGTCCGTCGAGCCGTGGAACGGGACGTTGTAGGCCGTGTCCGTCTGGTCGGCCGAACCGCTCAAATCGACGGTGATGTCGCTCCCTTCGACGGTGACCTCCACGTCGATTTTCAGCCGCTCGCCGCGGTTGCGACCGTCGTCGTCCAGCCAGTCCGCGGCGTGATAGGTGCCGTCGGGAATCCGCTTGATTTCCTCGCGGAGCAATGCCTCCGCGTAATCCATCAGCGCGTCGCCGGTCTCCTGTACCGTCTGTAGCCCGTACTTGTCTATCAGTTCGAGATAGCGGTCCCGGCCCGCACGCGCCGAGGAGATTTGCGCCTGAAGGTCGCCGATGACCTCCCGCGGCGTCCTGACGTTGTCCCGAATGAGGTTCCAGATTTCGTCGACGCGCTCGCCCTCGTCGTACACTTTCGTCGCTCGGAACAGCGTCCCCTCGGCGTACATGTCCTCGAGGTCGATAGCCAGTCCCGGCGTCGCCGACCCGATGTCGAGGTGGTGTGCCGTGTTGGCAGCCCACGCGACGTGTTCGCCCTCGTAGAAGACGGGCACCGCGACGGCGATGTCGGGGGAGTGGCTCGCGCCGTAGTGGGGGTGATTGTGGATGAACACGTCCCCCTCGCCGATGACCTCGTCGCGCTCGACGCCGCGCTCCTCGAACGTCTCGTACATCCCGTTTATGTAGCCCACGAGCGAGCCGACGTGCATCGGCGTCGAATCGCTCTCACAGAGCTCCCTCGAGTCGGGCGTGAAGATGCCCGCTCCCATATCCTCGCTCTCGCGGATAATCGACGAGTACGACGAGCGGATGAGGTTCGTCGCCATCTCCGCGGCAATCGTGTCGAGTTCGCCGCCGATCACCTGCAGTGTCACCGGGTCGATGTCGTACCCTTCGATGACGCTGTCCGCGGTCGTCTCGAACTCGTCCGATTCGGCAGTCGTTGTGTGGTTTGTGTCTGTCATGGTGTATCTATTTCCGGGTGAGTGCGAGCGCACCGTTCTCGAGAACGTCGGCACGCCAGTTCGGCTTCACGACGACGGTACTGTCGGGCTGGTCGACGATGGCGGGACCGTCCAGCCGGCTTCCAGCACGGAGGGCCGCGCGGTCGTATCGGGGCACAGAGATGCGCTCGGGTTCCAGTGAGGTTCCGAACACGACCTCTTCCTCGCCGGTCCGAGCGGTCGCCGTCTCGTCGCCCTTCTCGACGTTCGGTGCGGTGTAGGAACTGATTTCGCCGACGGCACTGACCCGGAGGTTGAGCAGTTCGACCGGGTCCGTCTCGAAGTAGTGGCCGTATTCGGCCTCGTGTTTCGCCTCGAAGCGTTCGCGGATACGGCTCTGCCAGTCGCCGTCCGTTCCGTCGAAGGCGACGTTGAGTTCGTATCCCTGTCCCTCGTAGAGACAGTCGACCGAGCGCTCGAACGCCATCGTCTCCGAGGGGATTTCGTCCCGTTCCAGTTGCTCCCGGCCGCGCCGTTCGAGTTCGTCGAACCGATCGTCGACGGTGTCGCCGTCCACGTCGGTGATGTCGCGACTGAGCGTTACCTGGTAGTCGTACTGTACGTCGGCGGTGAGCAGTCCGCGCGCCGAGGCGATTCCCGGCGATGGCGGGACGAGCACCTTCGGTGCCTCGAGTTCGTCGGCGATATCCGCGGCGTGCATCGGACCCGCACCGCCGAAGGCCACGATAGTGTACTCCCGCGGGTCGTACCCGCGCTGGACGGTCTGTTCGCGGATGGCACGGTACATATTGACCGTCGCCACTTCCAGCACCGCTAGCGCGGCCCGCTCGGGGGTGGCGAAGCGCTCCTGGTCGAGGGGGTCACAGAGGTACTCCTGAATGGCGTCTCGTGAGCGGGCGGTGTCGATGTCGATGTCGCCACCGAGGAACGTCTCGGGGTCGATACGCCCGAGGACGACCTGCGCGTCGGTCACCGTCGGCTGGTCGTTGCCCCTGTCGTAGCAGGCCGGCCCGGGGTCGGCACCGGCGCTTTTCGGCCCGACGTTGAACCCCTTCGCCCGGTCGAGCCAGGCGATAGAGCCGCCGCCGCTCCCGATCGTCTCGATATCGAGCATCGGGACGATCGTCGGGTAGCCGCCGACCGTACTGTCTCGGGGGTCGCGCTCGAGTACACGCCCCGGATAGACCGAGATGTCCGCGCTCGTCCCGCCCATGTCCAGTGCGATGAGCCGATCTTCGGACGCGTGTTGTCCTTCGAACTCCGCCGAGAGCACGCCCGCTGCGGGCCCGGAGACGAGCGTCGTCACCGGCATCCGTCGAACCTGGTCCAAACTCGCGAGGCCGCCGTTGGACTGCATCACGAGCACTTCCGACTCGAAGCCACGTTCGACGAGCTGGTCGCGAAGGTGTTCGAGGTACGTCGACATCACCGGTTCGAGCCGCGCGTTGATCGCGGTCGTAGTAAAGCGCTCGAACTCCCGGAACTGCGCGACGACGCCGCTCGACGTCGACACCGACAGTTGTGGAAACTCCGCTTCGATGAGCTCCTTGGTTCGCCGTTCGTGTGTCGGGTCGAGATAGGAGTGGAGATAACAGACCGCGACGGACTTCACCCCATCCGCGACGAGTTCGGCCGTCGCGTCCAAAACGGCGTCCTCGTCGAGTGGCGTCACCGTCTCGCCCGGGGGCTGAATGCGCTCGGGGATTTCCTTGCGATGGCGGCGCTCGACTATCGGGCGCTCCTGCCACGGAACCGTCTGTTGGAGCGAGAAGTTGTGCGGCTTCCGGTGACGACCGATGTGGGTGACGTCCCGAAAGCCCGCCGTCGTCAGCATACCGGTGGTCGCGCCCTCGTACTCGATGAGCGCGTTCGTCGCGACGGTCGTGCCGTGGAGCACCTGCCCGACCGACCCGGGGTCGATGCCTGCCGCCTCACAGACCCCGACGACACCCTTTATCGTCGACTCCGACGGGTCGTCCGTCGTGGGTACTTTGTACGCGTACGTCTCCGTACCGTCGACCAGCAGGACGTCGGTGTTCGTTCCGCCAACGTCGACACCAACTCGGATGTCACTCCGATTACGTGTGCTTGTCATTGGTTGGCTCCAATTTGGCGTCCTACTACAAAAATAGCGATGCTGCCCGGTCTGCGGTGTCCGCTCGGTCTTTCCAGTTGAAGCGACGGCACTCGCCGACGACATGAGGTTGGAACCGTCGGGACCCTACCCGTATCTTTATTAGAAACGTGTCCCATGTTCACGAGGTATGCCATCGATAAACATTCCCATTAGGGTAGACTATTCGAGTGGCTTTGTGGCGACGGAGGGTCGCTAATGTCCTTCGACCGCGAATTCACCCGCGCTGGTATCTGGAACTGGGAACGACCGTCCATTGAGGACGAACTACACTACGCACAGTACGCCGAGGAGGCCGGACTGGACTCAGTCTGGCAGGGTGAGTCGCGACTCGTCCGCGACGCGATGACTGTCCTCGGTGCGTACACGCAGGTCACCGACGATATCGACCTCGCACCCGGGGTGACGAACTGTTACACCCGCAACGTCGCGTTGATGGCGCAGACGTTCTCGACCCTCGACGAACTCTCCGATAGCCGCATGAAACTCGGCATCGGAGCGTGGTGGGATCCACTCGCCAGCAAGGTAGGTATCGACCGCGGCAACCCCCTCCGTCACATGTGGGAGTACTGCACGGTGCTCCGGAAACTCCTCGATTTGGAGAACGTGACCTACGACGGAAGCGAGATTCAAGTCGAGGACATCGAACTCGACCTCGTTCGCTCCGACGCCGATCCCCGGGACGTCCCCATCTACATCGGTGCCACCGGCGAGACGATGCACCAGATGACGGGCGAACTCGTCGGGAAAGGTATCGTCTCGGGCATCTTCATGAACTACCTGATACCACCGGAGCACAACCTCAAGGGGCTGGAACGCCTGAAAAAAGGGGTGGAGAAACAGGACGGGTCGATGGACGACGTCGACCGGCCACAGCTCATCGCGGTGTCGATGGACGAGGACGTGGACGTCGCACTCGACGAGGCCCGGGGACTCGCGACTCAGTACATCGGCCAGCAGCCACACATCACGAAGGCGTCCGGCATCTCCGAGGAGAACGCCCAACTCGTCAAGGAGGAACTCGACTGGCCGGCGACGGCGGCGGACATCGAACGCGCATCGGAACACGTTCCGGACGACATCGTGCGGAACATCGTCGCGACGGGCACCAAAGACGACGTCATCGAACGGCTTCGCGATTACTGCGAGGCGGGCTGTAGCGAACCGGTCGTCTACCCGCTGACCGACAACATGGAGGACGTCATCGACGCCGTCGCGGCCGCGAAAGCCTCACCGGAGTGATTTAGTCGGACGGCTCGAGTACCGCATCCCGGGCCTGCTGGGTGAGGTTGTCGATTACTTTTCGTTCGTTGTCGAACTCCTCCATCACGAACTTGGAGGACGTCTCGTTGACGCCGTCGACGGCGACAATGCGATTTATCAGGTCGTTCAGTTGGTCGCGCGTCTGGATGCGACTGATAACGACGAAGTCGACATCACCCATCGTGTAGTACACCTGCTCGACGCCTTGCAGCGATATCAGCTCGGTGCCGAGCTCCTCCGAGTAGCCGGCTTCGTGGGTCACGGAGACGTCCGTAATGGCGACGAGTTCGAGCCCGAACGCGAGCGGGTCGACGTCGGCCGTGATTCCCTGAATGACGCCGCTCTCTTTGAGATTGCTCAACCGATAGTGCACTGCGGACTTCGAAAGGTCGAGTTCCTCGGCCAGGGTCTCGAGACTCACGTCGAAGTCGTCTTCCACGCGTTTGAGTATCGAGAGATCCGTTTCGTCGAGTTTCGGGACCGTCTGTCGTGTTTCGTTCATAGGGTATCAACTAGTTGCTCGCCCTTCAACTTGCGGTAATGCGGAGTTCCCACACTCGAGGAGCAATGCAGCGAAGCGAGTAGCGCTACCGAGCGCAGTGCTCTCGTTCGCACATCAGACGGCTCTGCGTTCCGAGGACGCGGTCGGCT
>JBMCDV010000016.1:0-11578 GCA_048618255.1 Natronomonas sp.
GAGCCCATTTCCTCGTACTGCTCGTTGTCGTTGATGCGCTGTCGGTACTCCTCGAACCACGCCTGACTCGGGAAGATGAGCTTTTCGCCGGCGTTGTCTGGTTGCGACATTGTGATTCGTCTACACGTTGTACGCCCCACCGTTGGCCTTGACTCCGCGAATCCGAGGGGGTTTAAATACAATCGTCGATGGAAGGCGATTCGCCACGCGACGGTGGGCGTCGATACCTTACGTATTTGGAGTCAGATTCAACCGTTCGGAGGTTGTTGTCTCGAATGGCCGGTTCCGCGAACGCCGTGGTCGCGCCACGCGACCGCACCTGAATGTTCGGCCTCTGACATACCGTCGAACCGTGGTCCACGTCTCGCGGAATCGGCCGATTCTACGGGCGGTTACTCGACCCGTCGTTCCAGCGCGCGAGTAGCGACGCGGAGGCGCTCGATATCGGTGTCGACGGGTCCGCGGAGCGCACGCCGGAGCGTCCGCTCGGACGACCACCCGACGACGTGTTCTTCGAACGTTTCGATGTCGACGCCGAAGCGTCGCCTGACCGCCCGGTCGGCTCGCTCGCGTTCGCTCGCTTCCTCGTCGTCGACCGACGCCGCCAGTTCCGCTTGCCGCCGTTCCCACACGTCCGTCTCGATGTCGGCGTAGCTTCGGGCCCTTTCGGCGCTCTCGAGCCCTTCCGGCGCCTGCTCGGCCACGAAGTATCCCCAGAGGTCACCCTCGACGTGGTGTTCGACGAGGCGCTGGAGTTGTGCGACTCGCTCCGCCGGCGGGCCGCGGTCCCCCGGCGGGTTGGCGCCCAGCGCCTCGTAGTGGTCCTGTATCGCGTCGTGGAGGTCGGCCTCGATGCCGGCGAGGGCGGCCGCGACGGCGCGCACCTGGTCGCTGTCGGCGGGGTTCCCGAGGGCGGCCAGTAGGTCCATACCGCGAGGACGCACCGAAGGGTAACGTTACTTTCGTCGCCCGAGAAGGTGCCCACGGATGGACGAGTACCGCACGGCTTAGGAGGCGGCTTTCGACGCCGACGCCCGACACGTCACGGTCCGAAAGAACGGCACACTCGTCGGCGCTCACGCCGCCTTCGCTCGGCCCCTTCGCCTACAAGACCAAATTCGGCGGCGAGGACCTGTTCCGGTCGGCCGTCGACCGCTCGCGAGTGTTGCTGGGCCGGGAGTGACCACCGTTGTGACGGTGGTAACGACGGCCTACTCCGCCGTCATCGCACGAAGGGTAGCCGTAACGAAGGCGGCGGGAGCGTAGTACCCAGAAGATGCGACTCGAACGACCCTCGCTTGCGGAGTGGGACGACGCGCTCCCGGACCACGGAATCGAACCGTTCCACGCCCCTGAAGCACTGCAGGTGCTGGACGAACACGCCCCCGGCGACCTGCAACTGTTTGCGGGGTACAACGGCGACCGACCGGTAGCGCTGCTGCCGGTGTTCGGCCGGTCGACCCCACTCGGGCGGGTACTCACCTCGCCGCCACCCGGGATGGGTGTCTCGCGACTCGGCCCCGTTCTCATGCCGGCCAGCCCCAAACAGAGCAAACGGGAGAAGCTCAACCGCGAGTTCACCGACCTCGTCGTGGAGGCGACCCACGCCGACTCGAGAGCCACGCTGCTTCGGATGGTGTGTCCCACCGCGTACGGCGACCCCAGACCGTACGTCTGGGGCGGCCTCGACGTCGAACCCCTGTGGACCTACCGGCTGGACGTCGAGGACCGCACGCCGGAGGAACTGCTCGCGGCGGCGAGCAAGAGCCTTCGGCGTGAAATCGACGACGCGGCGGCGATGGACGTGACCGTCGAACGGGAAGGGTTGGACGGCACGCGGGCGGTGTTCGACGAGACGCGGAAGCGGTACGCCGAACAGGGCGAGGCGCTGTCGGTGTCGTGGCCGTACGTCCGTGACCTCATCCGAGCGATGCGCGAGACCGACCGCGCGCGAACCTACGTCGCCCGCGACGCCGAAGGTCGATTCCTCACGGGCATCACCGTCCTGTATTCGAACGACGCGGCGTACTTCTGGCAGGGCGGCACCCGGTGTGTCCACGACGGCGTCGCGGTCAACGGACTGCTCCACTGGAACGTCATCGAGGATATCGCGGAGGACCCCCCGCGGCCGTCGGTGTCGACCTACGACCTCCTCGGCGCCAACACCGAGCGACTCAGTCGGTACAAGAGCAAATTCGGGTCGACGCTGACGCCGTACTACGTCGTCGAGTCGGGCGGGTTGGGAATGGCCACGGCAAAGAAGGCATACGAACTCGTGGGCCGGTGACTCCCATGCGCGTGCTTAGCCTCGTCACCAACAGGCGGGCGACGTTCTACAGGCGACAGCGCGCCGCACTCCGCGAACGCGGCGTCGTCGTCGACACCGTCGGTGTACCGGGAAGCCGGTCGGCCGACGGCCTCGTCGGGCGGACGCCGGCGGCGTACCTCCGTTTCTACGGACGGGTGCTGCGGTCGTCGCTCGCCGACTACGACCTCGTCCACGCCAGTTACGGCCTCACCGCGCCGGCGGCACTGTTACAGCCGAACCGACCGGTCGTCATGACGCTGTGGGGCAGCGATTTGATGGGTCGGTACGGCCCGCTCAGCAAACTGTGTGCCCGAGGTGCCGACGAGGTCGTAGTCATGTCGACGGAGATGGCGGAAGTCCTCGGACGGCCGTGTCACGTCATTCCACACGGCATCGACGTCGAGCGGTTTCAGCCGGCTTCGAAAGCCGAAAGTCGGGCCGAACTGGGATGGGACGACGTCGACGGTTACCAGGTGCTGTTCCCGTACGGTCCGGAGCGGCCCATCAAGGACTACCCGCGCGCCGAGCGGGTCGTCTCGGCCGCCGAGGGGAGACTCGAAGTGCCCATCGAACTCCGGAGCGTCACCGGCGTCCCCCACGAGGAGATGCCGACGGTTGTCAACGCCGCCGACGCCTTGCTTCTGACCTCGGAGCGAGAGGGGTCGCCGAACTCGGTGAAGGAGGCGCTGGCGTGTAACGTACCGGTCGTTTCGACCGACGTGGGCGACGTGTCGACGATGCTTCGGGACGTCGAACCTTCCGCTGTCGGGTCGACGGACGCGGAACTCGTCGACGGACTGGTCGAGGTGCTGTCGACCGGCGGCCCCTCGAACGGCCGAACGATGGTCCAGCACATCCGACTGGAGAACCAAGTCGAGAAGCTCCACGGCGTTTACGAACGCGCCCTGGTGGAGTCCACCCGCGGCTAAGCCGGCCATAACGAAGTCGGTACTCTCCTTCCCGTGAGCGCATGGACGAATCAGTATCGGAGCAGATAGCGACCGACCGACCGGAGCGGTTCGCCCGTCTGGAACTGTCGGCGTACGGGCGGTTGCTCCATCGTCTCCGCGACGAGGGGCGCCGATTCGTCGACGTTCGCCAGCGAACCGACGGCGTCGTGTTACACCACGACGTGGAACTGTCACTGTCTCGGGCGCTCACGATGGCGCGACTGGAGGCGACACACCGCATTCGCGGGACGTACTGCATCCCCATCCGTGCGCCGCTTCACGACACCTCGACGGTAGCGTTCGTACGCACCGTTCGGTCGATTTCGCGGCTCGGACACGAGGTCGGCCTCCAGTTCGACCCGACGGCCCACTGGGAGGAGTCTCCGAGCGAGGCGGCGTTGCTGTCGGAAATCGACCGCGAACGGAAGGCACTGAGTCGGGTCGCTGAGACCCCCGTCGAAGTCGTCTCGTTTCGACGGCCGACGAAGCGGCTCAGCCGACTCGAACTCCCCGACGCCATCAACGTCTGTCGGGACCCCGAGGAGCCGTCGTATCGGGTCGTGACCGACCGAGAGCTTCCGGGAACCGACCCGTTTCCCGACGGCGTCCCCGAGCGGTTCCGACTGCTCATCCATCCCGGTCTGTGGCGGCCCGTCGCACGGTCCGAATCGGCCGTCGTCGAGACGTACCGACGCGAAGCGGCGGCGGCCGTCGAAGCCTACTTCGACGCCTTCGACATCCCGACACCGCGCCGATAACGCCCGACCATCTCAGGACTTCCCGAGCTGTTTCAGGTCCGGGTGGTCGGCGACCGGAGACGGCAGGACGCCCGTCTCGGCGACGTGTTCGGCGACCCGGTCGCGGAAGGCTACCCACTCTTCGTGTCGCCGGAGTATCACTACTGGCACCTTCTCGACGCCGAGAACCTTCGCTATCGACAGTCGGTTGCGGCCGTCCGCGAACAGCAACTCGCCGTCGCGGCCGATGTCTATCGCCATCTCGTCGTTGATGAGGCGGTCGTAGATGGAGCGCCGTCGCGAGCCGACCGGGTCGTCGTAGGTGTCATCGGCCGCTAGCTCTCGCTGGGTCCGAAAGCCGCTCGCGTCGATACGCTCGTACAGTCGGTCGAGGTTTCGGAGACGGCGCTCCAGCGCCGCCCGCGAGTCACACCCCCACGGCTGTTCGCCGCGGCGTATCTCCTCGAGTACGCGGTCGAAAAACGCCGTCTCCGACCACTCGAGGCCCCGCCGGAAGTGCGCTTCGAACGCCCGGTACACGTCGGTGTCGACGAATCGGCGTCCGCTTCGGTCCCAGTCGCCGTCCATCACCGACCCGGCCCACCGGAACCGCGGTAATTCGGGCGGTTCGGTGACGTACTCGATTCGGGTAGGGTCGACCCAGACGATTCGGTAGGGGTCTATCGGCGCCGTGTGGCGTCGGCCGTGGCGCCACTGCGCATAGTGGAGCCACAGGTGAGCGTATCGACCGCGGAGTTCCGCCAGCGGCCCGTCGAGCCACGGCACGACTGCGGCGAGGCGTCGGCCGGTACCTCGAACGACCGAGTCGAGCATCGAGAGAACGCCCGCGGGCGCCTCACGACCGGCCATCGTCCACCTCGGTCCGGCGGAAAGCGCCGTCGCTCGCTGCCGTCGTCCCGCCTCGACTGTCGGTACTCCGAACCGAGCGAACCATTCTGCCGTACGGACTCGACCCGTGTGTTTCGTTATTTTACCCCTACACCAATGGGAATGCGTAGCTTACTCACGGACATCGGGGCGCATCCGACGAAACCGAAGTATCGTCAGTGACGGTAACCCCTTCCGATTAGTACGGTCATACCCCGAACGGACGGATTGGACAGTTACCTGTGTTTATGTGTACCGCCAGCGAGGGTTGCAATCGAGCCAACGGGTGGACGAAGCGGGGAACGGGACAGGGGATGTGGTTCGGTACCACTAACGCGAATCGCGTTCCGCCCCCGGTTGCGGTACGGTCGGTATAGCAACCGCAGGCGGTGAACGAGCGTCCTCGACGTGCCACTTACGGCGACCGAAAGGGGAGAACGATGTCACAAGCTCAAACGATACCACAAACGCAGGTCGAATCGGCACCCGAGACAGCGGACGACGACAACGAGCGCGTCTCGTCTGTTCCGCTCGACGTCGTCTTCGGGCTGTTGAAAAACGAGCGTCGCCGGCTCGTGTTGAAGTTCCTAGAGGAGTCGGACGGCGGAACGTCACTCAGCGACCTCGCGGAGCACATCGCGGCGGAGGAGAACGGCAAGGCGGTGTCGGCGCTGAGTTCCCAGGAGCGAAAGCGCGTCTACATCGGCCTCTACCAGTGTCACCTCCCACAGATGGACGACAGCGGCGCCGTCGAGTTCGACAAAAACCGGGGAACCGTCCGCGACGGACCGAACATCGACCAGTTCCTCGAGTACCTCGAGCGGCCCGAACCGACCCGCTCGCGGTGGAGCCGGTACTACCTCGGCCACACCGCCGTCAGCCTCGCGCTCGTCGTCGGCGCGCTGGTGGCGTACGAAGCTCTCGCGACGGCGTTTTTCGCGCTCTCGATTATCGGCTTTGCCGCGCTGGCGGTTCTGCACACCTCCCACGCGCGGAACTGAAACCCGACGGAGCGTGAGTCACGTTCGACCGTGACATCGGGGCGCAGTATGGCGGATTTCAGGATTTGAATAGTTACCGCTTACTTGTATTCGCGGTCGACTCTCCGGAGCATAACAAAGCGATTGGCTCCACCCAGAGTGGGTAACCGGCGCCGACAGTTCGGCAACCCGGAACCCAGATATGTACCGACGCTACACGACAGATTCGACAGGCGACAGTCCGACAACTACCGCCGCCGTTCGAGGGGAGTGCTGACGATGTGCGGCATCACCGCATACGTCGGGACGGACGACGCCGTCGACGACCTGCTGACGACGCTCACGAACCTCGAATACCGGGGGTACGACTCCGCTGGCGTCGCGCTGCTCGACGGGAGCGACCTCGACGTTCGGAAGTGCGAGGGGGAGACCGACCGACTGAAAGCGGCCGTCTCGGAGCAGCCGCCGAGCGGCCCCATCGGCATCGGACACACCCGCTGGAGCACCCACGGACCGCCTTCGGACGCCAACGCACACCCCCACACTGACTGCCGCGGGCGCGTCGCCGTCGTCCACAACGGCATCATCGAGAACTACGAGGCGCTGCGGGACGACCTCCGCGCACGCGGCCACGAGTTCACCAGCGACACCGACAGCGAAGTCGTACCGCACCTCATCTCCGAGCGACTGGCCGCCGGACGTGACCCCGAGACGGCTTTTCGAGAGAGCATCGCACAGCTAGAGGGGAGTTACGCCATCGCCGCGCTCGTCCGCGGTGAAGACGCCGTCTTCGCGACCCGGAGCGGCTCGCCGCTCGTCGTCGGGTTGGGCGAGACGGTCAACTACCTCGCCAGCGACGTGCCCGCGTTCCTGGAGTTCACCGACCGCGTCATCCACCTCGAAGACGGCGACATAGCCATCGTTCGACCCGGCGACGTTCGCCTGACGGATGTCGACGGACACGCCGTCCACCGGGCGCCGGACACCGTCGAGTGGACCGACGGCGACGCCGACAAGAGCGGCTACAACCACTACATGCACAAGGAGATACACGAACAGCCGGTCGCGCTCAGACAGACCGTCCGGGGGCGAACCGACCCGACGGGCGACGGCGTCGTCTTCGAGGAGTTCCCACCCGGCTCCTTCGAGGGCGTTCGAGAGGTGGTGTTCGTCGCCTGCGGCACGTCGTATCACGCCGCCCTGTACGGACAGGCGATGCTCCGGAGTCGAGGGACTCCGGCGACGGTAGCGGTGGCGAGCGAGTTCGCCACCGAACCCCACCCCGTCGACGAGGGGACCCTCGTCGTCGCGGTCACACAGAGCGGTGAAACCGCCGATACGCTGGCGGCGATGCGGGCGGTGGAGGACACGCCCACCCGGACGTTCGCAGTCACGAACGTCGTCGGGTCGACGGCGGCCCGGGAGGCCGACGACGCACTGTTCATCCGAGCAGGCCCCGAAATCGGCGTCGCGGCGACGAAGACGTTCTCCTCGCAGGTCGCCACCCTCGGGTTGCTCGCCGAGCGACTGCGACTCGACAACGACCCCGGCGCGACGCCGGACGAGGCGTTCCTCACCGGACTGCAAGCGGTCCCGGAGGCCCTCGAATCGATACTCGGAGACCACCACGCCGAACGTGTCGCCAACACCTACGGCGGCATGGAGTCGTACTTCTTCATCGGTCGTGGCGTGGGGTTCCCGGTCGCCCTCGAAGGCGCGCTGAAGTTCAAGGAGATAACGTACGAACACGCCGAGGGGTTCGCTGCCGGCGAACTGAAACACGGACCGTTGGCGTTGGTCACCGACGACTCGGTCGTGACGGCGGTGTTCACCGGGCGCAACGACGAGAAGACGCTGCACAACGTCCGTGAGGTCCAGAGTCGCGGAGCTCCCGTCGTCGCTGTGGCCCCGGAGTCGGCGACGACGGTCAAACGGGCCGCCGACGAGACCATCGAGATTCCCGACGCCCATCCCGAACTCTCGGGGCTTCTCTCGAACGTCGTGTTACAGCTGTTCTCGTATCACGCCGCCGAGCTCCGAGGCCGCCCGATAGACAAACCCCGGAACCTCGCGAAGAGCGTCACCGTCGAGTAAGCGGATCCAAACACCCGTCTGCCGGCGATTTTAACCACACCTACGCCCCCGCCGTACTCGGAGTATCCTCCGGATAGCGGCGACGACTCGGCCGTTCCGCTCGGCATTACAAAGTGATAGTGTGGGTAGCTTGTGGCATGGACTCCCTACAGGAGGACCAAACCAACTGGTCGTGTGAACGGTGTGGAACCTCGGTGTCGGCACGGTTCGTTCGTGTGTTCGGAACGGACCGCTCCGTCTACGGCTGTACGCAGTGTCTTCCCTCGAAGGCGCTGTACGCGGGAGCAGCAGCCCGTTCCAGCGAGTGATTGAACGAGACATGTCACTCGAATCGTTACAAAAAATTATACCGCCGGAAAATAACTGAGAGGTGGCGCGTCGAGGCGTGGTTTCGACCGCCCGACACGACGCGCCGAACCGCC
This sequence comes from Natronomonas sp., assembly GCA_048618255.1. Classification (GTDB taxonomy): domain Archaea; phylum Halobacteriota; class Halobacteria; order Halobacteriales; family Haloarculaceae; genus Natronomonas. Next base: position 8,380 of record JBMCDV010000016.1, read on the forward strand.
ACGGTCGTGGCGGTCCCACCCACCCCAACTGTTTCGTCGGTGAGCGGTGTCGAGGTGTTATCGCCGCTCGGCAGTCAGGAACTGCCACCCCGCGAGCACCGCGTACACCGAAAGCGACAGCGCAAACAGGAAGGGCAAAAGCGACTCGAACCACACGAATCCCACCACCAGCGCGACGATGCTGAGTGCCGTGTGGACCACGTACGCGATGGGTGGTCCCGTCGATTCTGGTTCCGAAGACTGCGAGAGGTGGGCGTACACGCGGTCGGCGTTCGGGCCGACCGTGACCGTTCCGTCGTCGAGAGAGACCACGCCGACCTCCTCCATCCGCGGGAGATGCGCCTGATAGAGGCTGACGTAGACGCGCTTTCGCTCCTGGGAACTCAGTTCCGACACCGCCTTGTCGTTCTCCACCGCCGCGATGTGCTCCGCGAGGTCGTTGATGGTCGACTCCCCGTCGCGGGCCTCGAGTCGCCGCAGCACGAGTCGCCGCCGCGAGGAGCTGAGAACGTCGAAGACGACGTCGAGTGAGTCCCCTTCGGACGACGTTTCCCCCCCGGTCGTACCGCTCTCTCCACCCCCGCTCTCCCCCCGAGTGTTCGTTTTCGCACTATATGTCGCGACCAGCTGTGTGATATCCATCTCCATCCACCCAACGTCCCCGTCGCCACGAACAAACAATAATTTCTACCTTCGATGTCGAAGGGGAAAGACCCCCCTACCGGCCCGGTGCGATAGCTACTCGACCGGCGATACCGTGACCGAGCCCTCGCCCTCGACGGTGATGTCCAGGCCGTCGTAGACGAACGAGAGTTGGAGTTGGTCGTCGGCTTCTGGGACGAACAGCGAATCGAGAGCGTCGGTGTTGACGGCGTCGTTCAAAAGCGGGAGTTTCGTCGGTTCGTTACCGGTGACGGCCGCGACGGCTTCGACGACGGCGAGACTCGGGGGCCGCTCCGTGGACCACTCGGTCCGGAATACACGAACGCCATCGGAATCGACCACGTGGTCGGATTCGTCCCCGAGGGGGCCAGACATACCGACTAAGTCGGCACCACCTCACATTAACGTTTTGAGAGTGTTTTGCGTTCGACACAACCTCGGTTCGGGGTTGAGGCGATTGGGGAGACTGACGGATATCATCTCGCCGCCCTGGGGATAACCACTCGTTATACCGGGTCAGTAATCGCCTGTTAACAATACCCGAGAGGGGTGACGGTAGGACCCATGCCCCAACACGAACAGCCCGAACACCGCCCACGTCGGACCGGGGCCGAGGAATCCGACGGCGACGGGAACGCACGCTCGGAGGAGTCGGTGACCCCTGCGGTGGACGTCCCGACGAGCGACCACGACGCCCCGCGGTTTCGGGACCACGCGTGTGAACTCCGAGCGGAAAACGAGCGGCTCGAACGGCTCGTTCGAACGTTCGGCCACGACCTCCGGGGACAGTTGATGCTCGCAAGCGGTCACCTCGAGTTGGCCCGGGAGGAGGCGGACGCCTCGGACCACCTCGACGCCATCGATCGCGCCCACGACCGCATCGAGGCGCTCGTAGAGGACGTGTCTGCTCTCGTGGCCAACGGAAGCGTCGTCGGCGAGCGCGAACCGGTCGTCTTAGAACGGCTCGTCGAGGACTGCTGGGCCAGCGTCGAGACGGCCGGTGCGATGGTGGTCGTCGACGCCGACAGAGCGGTTCGAGCCGATGCCTCCCGGCTGTCGCAGGTGTTCGAGAACCTGTTTCGGAACAGCGTGGAACACGGTTCCACGGGCAGTCGGACAGGGTCCGACGACGCTGTCGAGCACGGCACGACAAGTCACGACTCGTACACTCGTCGGGACAGCGTGGAACATGGTTCCACTGGCAGTCGGACGGGATTCGACAGCGCCCGAACTGCAGACCTGACGGTCACCGTCGGACTCCTCCCGGAAGGGATGGGGTTCTTCGTCGAAGACGACGGCCCGGGAATCCCGAAAGAACGACGCGAGAGCGTGTTCGAGGCAGGGGTTTCGACGGGCGAGGGTGGAACCGGACTCGGCCTGGCCATCGTTCGGGACGTCGTCGACGCCCACGGATGGGACGTCGAGGTGACAGAGGGAAGCGACGGCGGTGCCCGGTTCGAAATCACTGGCGTCGAACTCCGGTCGCCGGACGTCTGAGACGCCACCACGCACGACCGGCCACGTAATCGACAACCGTTCGGGAACAATCACAACCAACCGTAGCCATCCCATCAGAACACTCACCCCACTTCCGGTGGTAACTACTGACGCGAGCGGAGTTCGGGGACTGAATCGCGGTGGAGGGCGGTTGTCACCGGACGCAAACCTATCCAACAATGTCACCAGAGTGGGACGAAATCGGCTACGTCATCAGCTCGAAGTACCGCGTCGCGGTGCTCAGACAGTTGGCGTCCGAGCCGTCGACGCCGACGACCATCGCCGAGGAGTCCGGACTCGGCATCACGCACATCTCGCGTGCGCTGCGGCGGCTTCGGGAGCGGGAGATGGTCGAGTTGCTCGTGCCGGAAGCGCGGCAGAAAGGCCGCCTGTACGCACTGACCGAACTCGGTGAATCGGTGTGGGAGCGCATCGTTGCGGCCGATTTGCTGACGTAGCGGGCGCCTACTCGAGGTATGCTTCTCATTACAATGCCGCCACAGAGCCTTCGCCCGGTAGATGCACCGTCGAACGATGCTCCGTGCTGCAGCAGCGGGTCTCATCGCGGGACTCGCCGGATGCGGGGAGCGAACCGAAACACCAACTGCGACCCCTGAGGGCGGACCGTCACCACCGACGACGACCCCCTCGGAGTACGGAACCGTCGTCGACCTCGTCGAGGAGGGTGCCGACCCGAACGGCGAGCGGTCGATACGGCCGCTCCTCGAGGAGTACACCAACGACGACACGCTTCTGTACCTCAGAGAGGGCCGCTTCCTGCTCAGCGGCATCTGGAACATCCAAGACATCTCGAATCTCGCACTCGTCGGCGACCACGCGACGCTCGTTCCCGCGGAGGGCGACGATACGGTGCAAATAAACGCCATGGACAGCCGCGACATCGCCATCGAGGGACTCCATTTCGACTACACGAACCCCGAGGTCGACGGCCGGGCGCTCCAGTTGAAAGTGTCCGACGGGCTCCTCGTGTCGGACATCTCTGTCGCCGGGCAAATCGACCGCGGTGGCGGTCCCGTCC
>JBMCDV010000017.1:0-11414 GCA_048618255.1 Natronomonas sp.
CGAGGAACCAACGGGGCTCTGTTGGCACGTTATCGCCGCGAAAATCGCCCGCCATATCGACGCCGTCGACCACCACGACATGTGGTACTCCGAAGTCAGGGAGTTCCTGTAGTCACTGGCTACCGAGGCCGTCCGCTCGCCACTCCCAGAGCAGTTCCAGCGCGATAGCGAGCAGCAGCCACGACAGGAGGAGGACGAACACGACCGCCGTAGACGACAGGAACTGAAGCGGTTGGGTGGCGGCGAACAACAGTGGCGCGACTAGCGAAATCACGACGACGGCCGCCACTAACCCGGAAATCGCACACGTGTAGTGCTGGATTCGCCCGACACACACGCTGCCCGCCGAGCACTCACACAGCGATTCTGGGGTGTGTTTCGTGACCATAGCCTCCACACCATATCGAAGCGTACGGCCCGAGTCGTGTTATTTGTTACCATTATTCATTATTTTTCAGGGTGCCAACCCGCGAGCGGCAGGCGAAGTCGCGATTCCGCGCCGCTTTTTACCCGGACGGGCGAGGAGCGTGTATGGTCAATCAGGAACTCATCGACGCGCTCCGGGCCGCGGAGGCGGTGAAGTTCGGGGAGTTCGAACTCTCACACGGCGGTACCTCCGAGTACTACGTCGACAAGTACGTCTTCGAGACCGACCCACACTGTCTGGAACTCATCGCCGAGGCGTTCGCCGAACGGGTCGGTGACTCGAAACTCGCCGGCGTCGCGTTGGGCGCCGTCCCGCTGGTCGCCGCGACGGCCGTCGAGACGGGCAACCCCTACGTCATCGTCCGGAAGAAGGCCAAGGAGTACGGCACGGGCAACCAAATCGAAGGCGAGTTCGAGGACGGCGAGGAGGTCGTTGTGTTGGAGGACATCGCCACGACGGGCCAAAGCGCCATCGACGCCGTCAAGGCGCTCCGAGACGCCGGCGCCGTCGTCGACCGCGTGCTCGTCGTCGTCGACCGCGAGGAGGGCGCCCGGGAGAACCTCGCCGAACACGACATCGAACTGGAGTCGCTGTTGACGGCCTCGGAGCTGTTGGCCGACGCCGACCGCGCGTAGAGTATCCACTCCCGTGTCTATTTACTCTCGGTAACACACCGAAGTGTTCATACATATGCGGAGACGCCTTGGAGGCATGAACCGTTCGGAGAAGGCCGCCCTTCAGTTGCGCGCCGTCGACGTGTTGCGGACGCTGAAGGAGACGCGCACCTACGAGGAGTTGGCCGCCGAAACCGGACTGCCCGCCGGTGACCTGAACCGATACGTCAACGGGCACGTCCTCCCGAGTGAGACCCGCGCCCGCGAGGTTGTTGGCGGGGTCGGCTCCGAGTTGCTCGCCGAGGAACTCGACGCCCGCATCGTCGTCGACGACGAAGGGTACGTCGACAACTCCCGGGTCGTCTTCGACCAGTCGCTGCTGTCGCTCGTCCCGCCCGTCGCCGTCGAAACGCTCGGCATCGAACCACCAGACGCCGTCCTGACGGCGGCCACCGACGGCATCACCCTCGCGGCGGCGATGGCCCGCTACTTCGGCGCGCGGTGTGCCTACGCCAAGAAGTCCCGCGAGACGGCCGTCGAGGAGTTCATCGAGGCCCGACAACGGCTCTCCTCGGGCATCGAAATCGACTACTACCTCCCCGCGAACGCCGTCGCCTCGGGCGAATCCGTGCTGGTCGTCGACGACCTCATCCGGTCGGGGGAGACACAGGAACTGCTGCTCGACATTGCGGCGTCGGCCGGCGCCGACGTGGCCGGCGTGTTCGCGCTCATCGCGGTCGGCGACGAGGGCATCGACCGCGCCCGCGCCCACACCGACGCCCCGGTGGGCGCACTCGTTACCAGGGAGTGACACGTTTCGAGTCGCGTTGCTACCAATACGCACATACGTGCACAGAATTCATCGTTTCCGACGGTAACTATTAAGTCACCAACCTGTGGTATGCTCGAACGTGAATTATGGCTGTTACTGATACGCTGGCGGAGTACTTCGAGCTCGAGGAACACGACACCGACGTACGAACCGAGAGCGTCGCCGGGCTGACGACGTTCCTGGCGATGGCGTACATCATCGTCGTCAATCCGAACATCCTCGCACCGGCCATCGTCGGCGGGTCACCAGAGGAGGGCGAACCCACGCCGACGACCGAGATTGCGGGGACGACCTACGACTTCTTCCAGGTCGTCGAGATGCTCACCGTCGTCACCATCGTCGCGTCGGTCGTCGCCATCGTCGTGATGGCGCTGTACGCAAACCGCCCGTTCGGTCTCGCGCCGGGACTGGGACTGAACGCCTTCTTCGCGTTCACCGTCGTGTTGACACTGGGCGTCCCGTGGCAGGTCGCCCTCGCCGCGGTGTTCGTCGAAGGGCTGATATTCATCGCGCTGACCGCAGTCGGCGCCCGCGAATACATCATCCAGTTGTTCCCCGAACCGGTGAAGTTCGCCGTCGGGGCCGGTATCGGTGTGTTCCTCCTGTTCCTCGGGCTTCAGGAGATGCAAATCGTCGTCACGGACCCGGCGACGCTCACCACGCTCGGAAACGTCCTCCAGAGTCCGGTCGCGGCGCTGTCGCTGCTCGGACTCGCGCTCACGTTCGTCCTCTACGCTCGCGGCATCACGGGCTCTATCGTCATCGGCATCATCGGGACGGCACTCGCGGGGTACGCGCTGACGCTGGCCGGTGTCGTCGAACGGGGCGTCCTCGAACCCGGAACGGTTTCACAGGTCGAAAGCGAGGGTGCCGGCTCGCTTCTGTTCGGCGTCCAGTACGACTTCACCCCGCTCGTCTACGGTTTCGTCGACGGACTGGGCCTCATCCTCGAGGACCCGCTCGTGTTCGCGCTCGTCGTGTTCACGTTCTTCTTCGTCGACTTCTTCGACACCGCGGGCACGCTCATCGGCGTCTCCCAGATAGCCGGCTTCCTCGACGAGAACGGTGACCTCCCGGACATCGACAAGCCGCTGATGGCCGACGCAATCGGGACGACGTTCGGCGCCATAATCGGCACCTCGACGGTGACGACGTACATCGAGTCCGCGACCGGCGTCGAGGAGGGCGGCCGAACCGGACTCACCGCCCTCGTCGTCGGTGTGTTGTTCGCGCTGTCGCTGCTCGTGGTACCGCTCATCTCGGCGATTCCGACGTACGCGAGTTACATCGCGCTGGTCGTCGTGGGCATCATCATGCTGCAGGGCGTCGCCGACATCGACTGGCAGGACCCCGCGTGGGCCATCTCCGCCGGACTCACCATCACCATCATGCCGCTTACGACCTCCATCGCCAACGGCCTCGCGGCGGGTATCATGAGCTACCCCATCGTCAAGGCCGCCGTCGGTGAGGCCGACGACGTCTCGCTCGGCCAGTGGACGCTCGCGGTCGTCTTCGTCATCTACTTCGCCGTCTTCTTCGCGGCGAGTGCCGGACTGCTCCCCTCCTTCTGAGCCCAACCGCAAGGTATTCCTTGTGGACTCCTCTGGACGGAACATGGAGTTCTCGCGAGTCGACTCGTTGTCACGTCGCGTGACGCTGCGGGTCGTCCTCGCGGTTCTCGTCTTCGTCCTCCTGTTGCCGGCCGCCTACGCCGCGGTCAACCCCCAGACGCTCGAGCTCGGCGCCGGGACCGTCGAGGAGCCGGCCACCGAGACCACCTACGTCAGCGTACAGGGCTTTCACTTCGCGGGCTACGGGAAACCCAAGAAGCCGGCCCGCCTCGTCGCCGCCGACGGGAACGGCAGCGTCGCGTGGCGCTTCGACGGCGACGAGGTCGGGGCGCGGTGGTTCTACGACATTGACCCGACAACCGACGGCGACCTCTTCGTTACCTCCACCTACGAGGGCGGCACCGTCGTCTTCGAGTACGACACCGACGCCGAGGCCGTCGAGTGGCGCCACGACATGCCGGGACGCCTCGACACCCACGATACGGCACGGCTGAGCGAGGACCGAATCCTCGTCGCCCACATGCGGAACACCCGAGACAGCGTAAGCGACGACCGCCTCTACGTCGAGAACACCACAACCGGCGACACCGAGTGGGAGTGGCTGTTCCGCGACCACTACCCGAACGGCACCGACGGCGGCTTCGACGCCGACTGGACGCACGTCAACGACGTGGACGTGGTCGGCCCCGACGACGGCTACGTGCTGGCCTCCCCGCGGAACTTCGACCAGGTGATTCTCGTGAACCGTTCGAGCGGCGACATCGCGATGCGGCTCGGCTCCGACGGCGACCACGACACGCTGTACGAACAGCACAACCCCGACTACCTCGAACGCGACGACGGCACGCCGGTCATCCTCGTCTCCGACAGCGAAAACGACCGCATCGTCGAGTACGAGCGAGACTGCGGCGACGCCGACCCCCGCCTCGGCGCGGGCACGCCGCCCGAATCCTGCGAGTGGGACCTCGTCTGGAGCGTCGAGGGTTTCAACTGGCCGCGGGACGCCGACCGACTCCCGAACGGCAACACCCTCGTCGTCGACACGCTGAACCATCGCGTCGTCGAGATAACGCCCGAGGGAGAGGTCGTCTGGGAGTTCTACGCGGCGTGGGCACCGTACGACGCCGAACGCGGCGAGAAGGGGAGCAACGGCCCGACGATGGCCGACCACGGCACGACCGGCACCTACACCGTCTCCGGTGGCGGCGACGGCGGCGTCGCCGACCGCTATCACGTCGCCGACGCCATCGCCGACCTCGGAAGCGACACGCCCGTCGAAGGCGCCTTCGACGGGTTGGCGACCCGGTACTCCCACGTCGAGCCGTGGTTCCGGCCCGTCTGGATGGGGTCGTGGGCGTTCCTCTCGACGGCACTCGGCGTATTGCTCGCAGTCGGGTGGGGCTTCGCGGAAGCGTTGGCCCGTCGGGAGCGAATCGTCGCCGCAATCGCGTCACAGCGAGGCGACTGACCGGGACGGCCCGAGTGGACGCCGGGCGGACACACCACCGCCGCGCTCTTTATCCTCCGCTGCTTACCGGAGACCAATGACGAATATTACGCTGTACGAACTGCCGGGTTGCCCGTACTGTATGAAGGTCGCGGACAAACTGGACGAACTCGGTCTGGAGTACGATGTCATCGAGGTACCGCGCGCCCACGCCGAGCGAACCGAAGTCGAGGAAGTAAGCGGTCAGACCGGCGTCCCGGTCATCGTCGACGAGGAACACGGCGTCGACGGCATGGCCGAATCCGACGACATCGTCGCGTACCTCGAAGAGACCTACGGCGCCTGAGCCGTCGTTACAGCGCTTCTTTGTAGGCTTCGAGCGTCTCCTCGACGTCTTCCTCGGTGTGTCCGTAGGAGACGAAGTTGGCCTCGAACTGGTTCTGTGAGACGAGAACGCCCTGTTCGACCATTGCGGGGCGGAACAGTCGCGCGTAGCGTTCGGTTTCGGCGTTGGCCACGTCGGTACCCCGTTTGGGGCACTCGCCGTAGCGACTGCAGGTGGGGTCCTGCCGGCAGCCGTTCGAACAGGGGTCGCCCTGTGGGTCGCTTTCGGCCCGCGAGAAGACGACCTTGAAGATGGAGTCGGTGCCGACGACGGTGTAGGCAGGGGCGTGGTCCTCAACGATGTCGACCAATCCCTCGCGCAACTGCTTGCCGAGCGAATTGACGTGGTCGTGAACGTCGTTTTCCGCACAGAACTTCAGCGTCTCCAGTCCGGCCGCCATCGTCACGGGGTGTCCCGAGAAGGTGCCGGCCTGGAACACCTCGCCGGTGGGGCTGAACTGCTCGATGTACTCCGTCTTGCCGCCGATGGCGCCCACCGGGAAGCCGCCGCCGATGATTTTGCCGAACGTCGTGAGGTCGGGGTCGACGTCGAAGCGCCCCTGGGCACACTGGAGGCCACCGACGCGGAAGCCGGTGATGACCTCGTCGAAGATGAACAGCGCACCGTAGTCCTCACACAGCGCCTCCAGCGTCTCGTGGTAGCCGTCTTCGGGGAAGGCGATGCCCATGTTCGCCTGAATCGGTTCGACGAGAACGGCCGCGATGTCGTCGCCGTGTTCCTCGAACACCTCGCGGGCGGCGGCCTCGTCGTTGAACGGGATCGGGAGGGTGTGTTGGGCGAACGACTGCGGGACGCCGGAACTGGAGGGTTTCGGGTGGTCGGCGTCGCCCTCGACGAGCGTCGACTCCTGGGCACCGTGGTAGCCGCCCTGCATGACGACGACCTTGTTGCGGCCGGTGACGCCACGGGCGAGTCGGACCGCCGACACCGTCGCCTCCGTCCCGCTGTTGACAAACCGAATCATCTCCACCGACGGGACGTGTCGGCAGACGAACTCGGCGTGGTCGACCTCGATTTCGGTCGGCATGCCGTACATCGGCGCCTCGGCGGCGCGGGACTGGACCGCGGCCTGGACCGACTCGGGCATGTCGTGGCCGAGAAGCAGGGGTCCGAGGCCCTGAATCCAGTCGATGTAACGGTTGCCGTCGGCGTCGATGACGTGGCCACCCTCGCCGTGGTCGGCGAACACCGGATACGGCTGTGGCGCGGCGCGCACCGAGGAGTTGACGCCGCCCGGCAGGACCGACAGCGCCCGGTCGTACAGCGACCGCGATGTCTCGTGGTTCATGAGCGCCGATTCGACTGCCGGCCCGAAAGGCGTTACCGTCCGCAGTCGAGCAGTATCGTGTAGATAGCCATTCGGTAATAGAGTTCATTCGACAAAAATATCTGCCTATAACAGCACATTCGAACAGTATTTTAGCTATTGGTTTCAGATATTGCCGACCCCAACAGTATATTACAACACCAGCCCGTTCGTCGAGACACCGTGAGACCCTCGTGGTCTCCGGTGTGAAACGCTCAGGAACGAACCGAACGGCTGGCATCCGGCGGTTTCCGTGGTCGGCCCCTCCGGGCCGAAACCGTTTTTCGACGCGTGAGACGACCGTCCAGTTCGGTTCGACGGTGCGTGATTAAGGACGTAATATCCCATTAGAAACCGTCCGCACAGCCAGTTCGAGAAACCGTGAATGTTCGTTCGTCAACGCGTACGATTTTGACGTGGTAGTTCGTCGAATCGATTGACGATGGATACACCGTTCGGACTCGAAGCGGCTGCTGCAGTAGACGTTCGTTCATCTCTCTCGGCCGTATCGTCGACGAAGCCGCGTCGAAACGGGGGGCTACCGTGAGCGACCCCGTCCCGACGACGTGTATGCGGTGTGCGGTCGGCTGTGGCCACGTCCACCGGGGGGCCGACATCGGCGCCGGGGTCGACGTAGCTCGTGGCGACCCCGCCCATCCGACCAACGAGGGGTTAGCCTGCGGTCGCGGCATCACCGAGAGCACCGACCCCGACGGCGAGTGGCTCACCCGGCCGCTGGTTCGCCGGAACGGCGACCTCGTGCCGACGACGTGGGACGTAGCGCTCGGGGAGGCAATCACCGGGTTCCGCGACCGCGTCGAGAGCGACCCCGACAGTCTGGCCGTCCTCGGCAGCGGGCAACAGACCAACGAAGCCGCCTACGCCCTCGGGAAGTTCGCCCGCGGCGCCGTCGGTACCCGGTACTACGACGCCAACACCACGCTGTGTATGGCCAGCGCCGTCGCCGCCTACTACGACGCATTCGGCAGCGACGCGCCCCCGCCGACCTACGACGACATCCCCGAGGCCGACACCCACCTCGTGTGGGGCGCCAACCCCGCCGTCGCCCATCCCGTCATGTTCCGGTGGATTCACGCCTCGGCAAACGACGAGGGCGGCGAACTACTCGTCGTCGACCCCGTCGAGACGAAGACGGCCGAGGCCGCGGACACCCACGTCGCACCCGACCCGGGGACGGACCTCGCGTTGGCCCGGGCCGTCCTCTCGCGACTCCTCGACCGCGGCGACATCGACCGCGAGTTCGTCGACGAACACACCGAAGGGTTCGGGAAGCTTCGCGAGACGCTACCCGAGGCCGAAGACGCCGCCGAGACGGCGGGCGTCGACCCCGGGGCCGTCGACCACCTCTGTGAGGCGCTCGCGGACCCGACACTTCTGTACTGGGGGATGGGCGTCAACCAACACGTCCAGGGCACCGACACCGCCGCGGCGCTCATCGATTTGTGTCTCGCCTCGGGCAACATGGGTCCGGGGTCGGGCCCCTTCTCGCTGACCGGACAGGCCAACTCGATGGGCACGCGGGTCTGTTCCTCGAAGGGAACCTGGCCCGGCCACCGCGACTTCGAGGACCCGGCCGCTCGTCGGGACGTGGCGAGCGCGTGGGAGGTGCCAATCGAGCGTCTACCCGACGACACCGGACCCGGGCCGGTCGGCACCCTGGAAGCCGTTGGCGACGACGTCGAGGCCATCTACGCCGTCGCCACGAACCCGGCGGCCGGAATGCCCGACGCGACGGCCGCACGGGAGGCACTCGAAGACGCGTTCCTCGTCGTACAGGACGCCTTCCGCACCGAGACGACCGAACTCGCCGACGTGGTGTTACCCGCCGCGACGTGGGGCGAAAGCGAAGGGACGACGACGAACATGGAACGGACCGTCTCGCGGGTCCGCCGGGTGACCGACCCGCCATCGGGCGTTCGAACGGACCTCGACATTATCGCGACCATCGGCAACGCGCTCGAAGACGGCCTCTTCCCGTCGAGTGACCCGGCGGCCGTCTTTGAGGAGTTCGCCGCGCTCACACGTGGGACGCTCGCGGACTGCTCGGGCATCAGTTACGAGCGCCTCGACGCCGAGCACGCGGTCCGGTGGCCGGCGCCGAACGCGACATCGCGGGGCGGCTATCGCTACTACGACCCCCAGGCCCGGAGCCTCGCCGGCGAGTGGTCGTTCCCGACTCCGTCCCGGAAGGCGCGGTTCTCGACGGCGACGTTCGAAGGCGTCGCCGAACCCGTCTCCGAGGAGTACCCACTGACGCTGACGACGGCCCGCCAACAGGACGGCTACAATACGGGTATCCGCTCGCGGTCGGTCGACCCCGAGACGGTGACGGTGCGGGTCTTCCCCGAGAGCGTACCCGTTGACGACGGCGAAGTGGTCGACGTCGAATCACCCCGCGGTGTCGTCACCGCAGTCGTCGCCTGCGACGAGGCGGTCCCCGAGGGAATGGCGTGGCTCCCGATTCACCATCCGGCGACGAACGAACTCACGACGCGCGCACGTGACCCGACCGGCGAACCGAATTTCAAACAGTGTGCGGTTCGTCTCGTCCCGGAAGAGACGCGCGAGGAGGTCACCGAACGGGCGGTGGTGAGCGCCGATGATTGAGGTGGGGACGCTCCTACTCGCTGGCGGTCGTTCCCAGCGGTATCCGCCCGGTGACAAGGCGCTGGCCGATGTCGGCGGCGAACCGATGTGTCGTCGAGCGGTCGAGGGATTGCCGGGAGAGGAGTTGGTCGTCAACTGTCGGAACGACCAGCGGTCGGCGCTGGCCGAGGCTTTCGACGGACTGTCGCCGCGATTCGCCGTCGACCCGATTCCCGACCGCGGGCCCCTTGCGGGACTGCTGACTGGCCTCCGCGTGAGCGCCGCCGACCGGGTCGTCGCCGTCGCCTGCGACATGCCGCTGTTCGACCACCGGACTGCCGAACGTCTACTGGCGGCGCTGGACGGCGCCGAGGCTGCCGTCGTCGACACCGACGGCACGACCCAGCCGTTGGGGGCGGCCTACCGCGTCGGCGCTGCCCGGCAGGCCTGCGAGACGACGCTAGCCTGTGGGTCCCGCCGTCTCGTCGACGCTCTCGGTCGGCTCGACGTGACCGCCGTCGACGCCGACGCCCGCGCGATACGCAACTGCAACGACCCGACCGAGGTCACCGCTGCCGACGACACCCTCCGCGGACGATCGACTGTTCAATAACTCCTGACAGAACTCGCCGTTCGAAGCGATTATATTCTACATATTCCCTGTCATACGCCACGAACGGGTTTCTGTATCGCAGTTATCTGAACGCCCGTCAACGCTCATCGTTATGGCCGAAAGGACGGTACCGTCGAACGCAATGAAAAACATATTCGGACAGGAATTCACGGTATTGGTAGACGCTTGGTCATCGTCTAACGGAGGAGAGTGACACATGCACAAGAAGGAGGAGTACAAGAGCGACTGCTACGGCGACGAGGTTCGCCAGAAGGTTCTGGAGTTCGCGGAGGCCGGATTCGAGTCGATTCCCGACGAGGAGAAGGCGGCGTGGTTCTCCCGATTCAAGTTCTGGGGGCTGTTCCACCAGCGCGACGGCCAGGAGAGCTACTTCATGATGCGGTTGACGAACGCAAACGGCGTCCTCGAACCCGGACGGCTCCGTGCCATCGCCGAAGTCGCCAGCGACTACGCCACCGGGCCGGTCGAGAACCCCGAGTTCGGCAACGGCTACATCGATTTGACGACCCGACAGTCCATCCAATTACACTGGCTGAAACTGGAGGACGTGCCGGAAATCTGGGAGAAACTCGAATCCGTCGGCGTCACGTCTAGGTCGGCCGGCGGCGACACGATGCGGAATATCACCGGCTGTCCGCTCGCAGGCAAAGGCGAGGAGTACGTCGAGACACAGCCGCTTCTCGACCGCTTCCAGGAGGAGTTACGCGGTGACGACGAACTGGCGAACATGCCCCGGAAGTTCAACATCTCGGCGACGGGGTGTCACGAGGGGTGTGCACAGGATTCCATCAACGACATCGGACTGGAGCCCGCGGAGAAGGACGGCGAACGCGGTTTCAACGTCCGCGTCGGCGGCGGTTTGGGTGGGCGCCAGCCCCGCCGCGCTCGCGCTCTCGATATCTTCGTCGGCGACGACGAGGAAGCCTACGAGGTCGTCCGCGCGTTCGTCGAGTTGTACTTCGAGGAAGGCAACCGCCAGAACCGCAACAAGAACCGCGCGCGGTTCTTCGTCGACGAACACGGAACCGACTGGATTCGGGAGCGACTCCAAGAGCGCGTCGGCCCGCTGGAGTCCGCCGGCGAGGACTTCCGCGAGAAGTACACCTACAACGCCGGCCTGCCGGCCGACGCCGGTCGCGCCGACCACGTCGGCGTCGGCGAGCAAGCCGACGGGAAGAAGTACGTCGGCCTCTCGGTGGCCGTCGGCCGACTGTCGGCACAGGACGCAATCGAGCTGGCGGACCTCGCCTTCGAGTACGGTTCCGGCGAGATACGGCTGACGCGTCGACAGAACCCACTCATCGTCGACGTGCCAGAGGAGAAACTCTATGCGCTGTTGGAGGAGCCGCTACTCGACAAACACGCACCCGAGCCGAACCCCTTCCAGCGTGGCGCCATCGCCTGTACCGGAACGGAGTTCTGTTCGCTTGCGCTGACGGAGACGAAAGCGCGGATGGCCCGAACCCTGCGGTGGCTGCGTGACAACGTCGAGTTACCCGACGACGTCGAGCACATTCACATGCACTTCTCGGGCTGTACGGCCGACTGCGGGCAGGCGATGACCGCCGAC
>JBMCDV010000018.1:0-11300 GCA_048618255.1 Natronomonas sp.
GAGTACGGCCGCGCGAAGCGCGAGGCGCGCGCAGCGGGCGTCGAGCGGCACGCCGACTACGGCCACCGGGACAACGTCGAGGCGTACGGACCGACGGAGGGCGGCCACAGGACGCTCGGGGCGTTCCTCGAGGCCCACGAGGTCGGGTCAGTCGCCGCACCGACCGGGTTCCCGCTCGGGACGGCCGACGGCCTGCGCGACCTCGGGTTCGACGTCCGGGCCGACTACGACGGCGTCGTCGAGTCGATACGGGCGACGAAGACCGACGAGGAGGTCGCCAACGTCCGGGCGGCACAGCGAGCCAACGAGGCCGCGATGGCTCGCGCCGAGGCACTCCTCGCGGCCGCGTCGCCGAACGCCGACGGCGAACTCGTCGTCGAGGGCGCGGTGCTCACGTCGGAGCGGGTCAAACGCGAGATCGAGATCGAGCTCCTGGAACACGGGTGTGGCCTCGACGAGACCATCGTCGCCTGCGGGGCCGACGCCGCCGACCCCCACGACCGCGGGTCCGGGCCGCTTTCGGCCGACGAAGCCATCATTATCGACATCTTCCCGCGCTCGAAGGAGACGGGGTACTACGCCGACATGACCCGGACGTTCTGTGTCGGCGACCCCTCGGCGGAAATCACCGAGTGGTACGACCTCACCCTGGAGGCACAGGAGGCGGCCCTGGACGCCATCGAGGCCGGCGTCACGGGCAGTAAGGTCCACGGCGCGGTTTGTGACGTCTACGAGGACGCCGGCCTGCCGACCCTTCGGAGCGACGAGACGACCGAAACGGGATTCATCCACACGACCGGTCACGGCGTCGGCCTCGACATCCACGAGTTCCCGCGGGTCTCCGAACAGGACAACGAACTCCAAGCCGGCCACGTCGTCACGGTCGAACCCGGTCTCTACGACCCCGCCGTCGGCGGCGTTCGCATCGAAGACCTCGTCGTCGTCACCGAAGACGGCCACGAGAACCTCACCGACTACGAGAAATCTCTCGTGTTGTAATCCGGTAAGCTACAAACCCCCGCCACGCCTACCGACACACGGCGGCGATGATGAGGCACGTACCCCCGCTCCGAGCCCCTTGTGACGACGCCTACTCCTGAGCCGCCACGATACTCTCTCGGACGTCCACTCGAGGTCAGAAGAACTTCATCACCGAGCGAAGGAGGAACCCCAAGACGACGCCGACGAACAGTACCAGCGGACCGTCGGACATCCGGCCGAGGTAGACGAGGTACGCCATGCCGACGAACATTACCAACACGAAGAGTCCGATGCCGACGAGGAGGGTCCCTCGCCAGGCACTGTAGCCGGCGTTTCGGATGGATTCACGTTTGGATTCCTCCGTCATACTCGGTGTAAACAGCCACCGCGGAAAACTAACAGGCGACTACGTTCGGTAGGTCGATTCTAACGAGGACGAGAGCAGCCACGTAGGCCACTAATACGAACCCCTTTTGCCGAAGGCGGCAGTACCGCTACCCATGCAACTGCTCGTCGTCGGCGCGGGAGAGATGGGCCGGTGGTTCGCCCGTCACAGCGGCGCCGACGCCGTCGCCTTCACCGACCGCGACCTCGAGGTGGCACGGGAGGCCGCCGACGCGACGAACGACGCCACGGCGGTCCCACTGGACACCGACGAGCGATTCGAGGTGGTCTGTATCGCAATCCCGATGACCGCCGTGCCGGAAGCCATCGCCGAACACGCCTCGAAGGCGACCGAGGCGGTCGTCGACGTATCCGGGGAGATGCGCGATTCGGTGGCGGCGCTGTCGGCCCACGCCGAGGGCCGCGAACGGGCGAGTTTTCACCCGCTGTTTTCGGCGTCGAACGCGCCAGGAAACCTCCCCGTCGTCGTCGACGCGGACGGGCCGACGGTCGACGCCATCCGCGAGTCGCTTTCGGCGGCCGGCAACGAGGTCTTCGAGACGACGCCCGAGGAACACGACCGGGCGATGGAGACCGTACAGGCGAGAGCGCACACGGCGGTGTTGGCCTACGCGTTGGCCGCCGAGGAAGTCGACTCGCGGTTCCAGACCAATCTCTCCGAACCGCTCGAGGAGTTGGTCGAAAGAGTTGCCGGCAACACCCCCGAGGTGTACGCCGAGATTCAGGAGCGCTTCGAGGGCGGCGACTCCGTCGCCGAGGCTGCCCGAGCGCTCTCCGACGCCGACCGAGAGACGTTTCTGGACCTCTACGAGGAGGCGGGGCGATGACCGACACCGACGCCATCCTCGACAACGCCCGATATCTCCGGAACGTCCGCCCCATCGACCCCGAGGAGATTTACGAGTACGTCGACGGCCAACCGCATCCGGCGGTCGTCCGCGAGACGCTGCGCGAACACGCCTTCGAATTGAGGATTCGCGAGCGCGAAGACGGCACGTTCGTCCCTGTCGAAGACGGGACGATAACCCCGCAGTTCGACGGCGTCGAGCGATTCCCCGAAGTCTACGCCCGGCGGCTCGAGGACCTCCTCGTCGAGCGGTACGGCCCCGGTTGGCCGAAGGGTGACAGCGGCGCCGGCCTCCGGGAGCGCATCGACCGCCTGAAGGAGGCGTACTTCGCCGACCAGTCGGTTACCTACGACGAGGACACCGCCCTCGCCTACGCCATCTATCACCTGCCGGATTACTACGCGGCGATACAGTACGTCCTCGACGAGGTCGGGCGGGCGGGGTTACTCGGTCGCAGGCTCCGGATACTGGAAGTCGGCGCCGGCACGGGCGGGCCGGCGCTCGGCATCCACGACTACCTCCCCGAGGAGACGCTCGTCGAGTACGACGCCGTCGAACCGAGCGCCGCCGCCGACGTGCTCGAAGCGATGCTCGAGGAGACGCGGCCGGGCTTTGCGACGACGATTCACCGCGAGCGCGCCGAATCGTTCGCCCCAGACGGCGAGTACGACCTCGTCGTCTTCGCCAACGTCCTCTCGGAGTTGGACGACCCCGTCTCGGTCGCCGAGCGGTATCTCGACTTTCTCGCCGACGACGGAACGCTGGTGGCGCTGTCGCCCGCAGAGGAGCGAACGGCGACCCGGTTGCGGAACATCGAGCGTGGCCTTCTGACTCGCCGCGAGGACGCGACCGTCTACGCACCGACGGTTCGACTCTGGCCCGAGGAGTCCCCGGAGGACCGCGGGTGGACGTTCGTCCGCCAGCCGGACCTCGAACCGCCGGTGTTTCAGAGCCGACTCGACCGGGCCGCGGCCGACGGGGACGAAGCCGGTCTCGCTGCCGGCGACGGGACGTACCTGAACACGGACGTCCAGTACGCCTACCTCCTGGTTCGGACCGACGGGAAACGGGCCATCGAATACACGCCGGACCCCGGCGAAGTGGCGAAGATGGCCGAGATGGAGTCCCACGTCACCGACCGAATCGACCTCGACGCGCTGAAACTGTCGCCGAACCTCGCCGAGGAGGGCAACCCGCTGTTCAAGATCAGTGACGGCTCTGAGTCCGTCGACCACTACGCCGTCCTCACGCGGGAATCGGCGCTCAACGAGCCACTCGTCCGTGCGCCGTACGGCTCGCTGCTTCACTTCGAAAACGTGCTCGTCCTGTGGAACGACGACGAGGGGGCGTACAACCTCGTCGTCGACGCCGAGACGGTCGTCGACCGACTTAGTTGACCACTCGTACCCGTCCGTGCGGTGAATTTTTGCGACACCGGCACCCACGGCTCGTATGGATATTCTGCTGACGAACGACGACGGCATCGACGCCGTCGGCATCCGGGCGCTGTACGACGCCCTCGAGTCGGTCGGCGACGTGACGGTGATGGCGCCGAAGGTCGACCAGAGCGCGGTCGGCCGACAGCTCTCACGGAACGTCGAACTGACGGAGCACGAACTCGGCTACGCCGTTCAGGGGACGCCGACGGACTGCGTCGTCGCCGCCGTCTGTGCGATGGATTTCGACCCCGACATCGTCGTCTCGGGCTGTAACCGCGGAGCGAACCTCGGGGAGTACGTCCTCGGCCGCTCGGGAACCGTCTCGGCCGCCGTCGAAGCCGCCTTCTTCGGCGTTCCTGCCATCGCCGCCTCCGTGTACTTCCCGGCCGGCGACATCACGTTTCAGGAGTTCACCCCCGAACCGGAGCACTTCTCGGAGGCGACGCGAGCGGTCCGGTACCTCATCGAACACGCCTTCGGTGCGGGCGTCTTCGACGACGCCGACTACCTGAACGTCAACGCCCCGCTGCCGCCCGAGGAGGGACACGCCGACATGGAGATTACCCGCCCCTCCCACGTCTACGAAATGGACGCCGAAAACGAGCGCGGGACGGTGACGATTCACGACCGCATCTGGGAGATGATGGCCGAGGGGTCCGTCCCCGACCCGCAGGGTAGCGACCGACGCGCGGTCGTCGAGGGCCGCGTCAGCGTCTCCCCACTGACGGCACCGCACACGACCGCTCGCCACGAGGCCCTCGACGGACTGGCGGAAGCCTACGACGGTTGAAACTACCTGACGAGAGTCGGTCACGAACAACGTAATGAAGCTTCTGGCCGGCGTTCGGCCATCAACCGTTTATGTCGCTGTCGAGTACGAATCAACGATGCGACAGACACAGCAACGCGAACTGACGGCGGAGGTCGATGCGACATGAACCGACGACGATTCCTGACCGCCACGGCAGGCGCGGGAACCGTACTCGTCGCCGGCTGTACGGGCAACGGTGGCTCCGACAGCCCCAGCGGAAACGGCGGGAACGGCGGGTCCGCAATGGGGACGTTCCGACTGCTCATCAGCGACCAGCCGGCCGACATCGGCGACTTCGAATCGCTGGACGTCACCCTCTCGAAAGCGCGCGTGTTCCGCGCTGCCGACGACGAGGAAGACGATGAGGAAGACGACGACAGCGACGACGATGACGACGGAACGGAGACACCGGAGGGAACCGAAACTCCGGAATCGACCGAAACGGAAGAGCCGACTGAAACCGAAGGAGAGACTGAAGCTGAAGACGACGAGGACGAAGACGATGATGAGGAAGACGACGAAGACGGTGAGGGCGGCTTCACCGAACTCGACCTCGAGGGTGAGACGGTCGACTTGACCGAGGTCGTCGGTGACAAGGCGATTTCCGTGCTGGAGGGTGAACTCGAAGCGGGCACCTACACGAAAATCGAGCTTCACGCCTCCGAGGTAGTCGGCGTCGTCGACGGCGATGAGGTCGACGTGAAACTCCCCAGCGAGAAACTGCAGATTACCAAGACGTTCGAAGTCGAGGAAGGCGGAGAGGTGAGCTTCGTCTTCGACATCAACGTCGTCAAGCGAGGTCCGAACAACGGCTACATCCTCAAGCCGGTCATCTCCGAGAGCGGCGTCGCCGGCAAGGACGTCGAAGTCGATGAGGTCGGCGGTGACGACGATGACGACGAGGATGATGGAGACGACGAAGAGGACGACGATGACGACGGGACCGAAACCGCCGAACCGACCGAAACGCCGGAGGCAACCGAAGAGCCCGAATCAGCCGGAAACGAATCGGCGTAATCGGCGTTCCGAAACGTATCCACAATCGATTTTGAAGCGTGCATATTACCGCATAAGGTAATCGTTAGTAGTTACTCCTCGGCGTAACTTACTTGATGGACCGCGCCATCGATGTGTCCATGTCGATACAACGCCGTCGGTTCCTCTCGGCGCTCGGTGCGGGTGCAGTGGCTGGATTGGCCGGCTGTGCGCAAATCGGTGGAGGAGGAAGCGACGACGCCCCCGGCGTCGCCGGGGAGACGCTGACTCTCACGACGACGACGAGCACCGACGACACCGGACTCCTCGACGAGTTGAACGCCCCGTTCGAAGAGATGTACGGCGCCACCGTCGATACGGTCGCACAGGGGACCGGCGCGGCCCTCCAGACCGCCCGCGACGGCGACTCGGACGTGGTGATGGTTCACGCCCGGTCGCTGGAAGACGAGTTCATGCGCGACGGTATCGGCGTGAACCGCCGCGATTTGATGTTCAACGACTTCGTCATCGTCGGCCCGGAGAGCGACCCCGTGGATATCGAAGGAACGAGTTCGGCGACGGAGGCGTTTATGGCCATCGCCGACTCCGAAGCAACCTTCGTCTCCCGTGGCGACAATTCGGGGACACACACCAAGGAACTGCTCATCTGGGAGGAAGCGGGCGTCGACCCCGGCGGCGACTGGTACCGCGAAACCGGTCAGGGAATGGGTCAGGTACTCAACATCGCCAACGAGCAGGGCGGCTACACGCTCTCCGACCGCGGCACGTACATCTCACAGCGCTCGGAAATCGGCCTCGCGATTCTCGTTCAAGGGCCGATAGAGGACGGCCCGGAAATCCTCGCGAACCCCTACGGTATCCTCGCGGTCAACCCAGCCGTCCACGACGACGTCAACTACGACCTCGCGATGGCCTACATCGGGTACGTCACCAGCCCCGAAGGGCAGAAACTCATCGACAGCTACGAGGCCAACGGCGAACAGCTGTTCTTCCCGCGCGCGCTGTCGGAGGACTCCGACTTCCAGCAGTACGTTCCGGAAGGTTGGAGTGGCGACTCCGCCGAGGACCGACCGTGACTCCCGGGTTGGCCTCACTCGTGCTGTTGGCCGAGTTTCCCTTCGAGTCGGTGTACGTACGGAGTATCGTCTTCGTCTCGCTGTACGTCAGCGTCATCGCCGTCGCGCTCAGTACGCTCGTGAGCATCCCCATCGCGCTCGTCGTCGGGTTCACCGACGTCCCCGGAAAGCGGTTCATCAAGTCGGTCATCAACACCGGGATGGGGTTCCCGAGCGTCGTCGTCGGTCTGCTCGTCCTGTTCGCCGTCTCGAATCGGGGACCGCTCGGACCGCTCGAACTCGTCTTTACGAAGGAGGCGATGATTATGTCGCAGTTCGTGTTGGCGACGCCGGCGATAACGGCGGTCAGTCTCGCGGCCGTCACGAGCGTCGAGAAGAACGTCCGCGACGCCGCCCGCAGTCTCGGCGGGACGCGAACAGACGTCGCACTCGTCGTCATCAAGGAGGCCCGCTACGGCATCGCGACGGCGATACTGGCTGGGTTCGGACGGGCGATTAGCGAGGTCGGGTCGGTGCTCATCGTCGGCGGCAACATCGCGGGCTCGGATGGCGTCTCGAAGACGCGGACGCTGACGACCGCGATTCAGCTGGAAGCCAGACAGGGCCGATACGAGACGGCGATGGTTCTGGGTGGCGTTCTCGTCGCGCTGGTACTGCTCGTGAACGCCATCGTCGTCCGACTCGGCGACGGCGGGGTGAGTCGGTGATGTTGCGTGCCGATTCGGTGTCCATTTCCTACGGCGAGGAGACGGTCGTCGAAGACCTCGAACTCTCGGTAGAATCCGGCGAAGTGCTCGCGATTATCGGACCCTCCGGCGTCGGGAAGACGACGCTGTTGCGGCTGTTGTCGCTGTCTCTGGAACCCGATTCCGGCCGCGTGACGCTCGGCGGCCGCGACGCGTGGACGGCCGACGAGGACCGACGACTCGCCCTCCGACGGCGCGTCGGGATGGTGTTTCAGGAAGCCAGCCTCTTCGACGCCTCGGTCGCCCGCAACGTCGAGTACGGCCTTCGGATTCGCCGGTCGTGGCAGGAACGCATCCGTGAGGAACTGCGGTCGGTGGTCCGGTCGAACGGCACCGCCGACGCCGTCAAAGAAGCCCTCGACGTCGTCGGGATGAGGGAAAAAATCGACCAGGACGCCCGGTCACTCTCCGGTGGCGAGGCCCAGCGAGTCTCCTTCGCGCGGGCGCTCGCGTACGACCCCGACGTGCTCCTGTTGGACGAACCGACATCAGACCTCGACCCACGGAACACCGCGGTCATCGAATCCGCCGTCGAGAAGGCACGGAACAGCGGTATCGGCGTCGTCGTCGCGACACACGACATGTATCAGGCCGAACGGGTCGCCGACCGCGTCGCCGTCCTCCTCGGGTCGGACGTGACGGAGGTCGGTCCGGCAGAATCGGTGTTCGAGAACCCCGAAAACGAGCGTACCCGGAAGTTTATCTCCGGGGAACTGGTGTACTGAATCCAATGTCGCTCCTCGAGGGAGCGTCGGAGCACACATGACGCTCGAAAAGGGATTCGAGCCGCGACTCGCACGCGACGGCGTGACGGTGACCGGACGGGACATCGAGATGCTGCGTGCAATAGACGAACGGGGGTCGATGTCCGGCGCGGCCGACGCCCTCGGCCGGTCCTATCCACATCTCCAGCGTCGGGTCGACGAAATCGAGAGTTCCTTCGGCCCGCTGACCACCAGAGTTCGCGGCGGGAGTGGCGGGGGCGGAACCGCCCTCACCGACAACGCAGGAGACCTCATCCGGCAGTTCGACCGCCTCCAACTCGAACTGTCGGGCGTTACCTCGGTCACGGAATCCATCGTACCGGGGACCGTCCGCGCCCGCGACGGTGAGTTGGCCACCGTCGAAACCGACGCCGGTAAAATAACTGCCCGCGTTCCGAACGGCTCCCGAGAGGTGGAGATAGCTATCCGTTCGGACGCGGTGGTTCTCATGGACCCCGAAACGGCCACCGAGGGTCACACCAGCCTCCGGAACCAACTCTCCGGAACCGTCTCCCGGGTCGAAACGACAGACGCCGTCTCGACGGTGACGGTGGCAGTCGCGGAGGGCGTCGATATCGAGGCGGTCGTCACCGAGGAGAGCAAGGAACGACTCGGATTGCGGGGGGGTAGAGACGTCGTCGCAGCGTTCAAGACGACCGCCGCACGGGCGATTGCGACCGATTCCTGAGGGCTAGAGGATGCCGAGGACGAACCCGAGACCCATCCCGACGAGGACGACCGCCGAAAACACGGGAAGGTACGGTGCGAGGCGCTCGACGTCTTCCTCGAAGGATTCGTAGCCGGCGATGAGCAGCATCGTCAGCGTGACGATGCCGACGATGACCGTGAGAGCGTAGGCACTCATCAGTTCCAGACAGTGTGTCGAACCGCTGCAAAGCGCGATGATTTCGAACTCCTCCTCGTGGGCGAACCCGAGCAGGAACGCGAACCACGCGATTCCCAAGAGGCCACGCTCGTCGGCGCTGTGGGTGTCGTGGGCGTGGCTGTGACCGCCCACGGGAAGCCCGCGTTTCAGACGGTCGAACAAGCCGTCGTGGTCGTGGCTCTCCCCGTGGTCGTGTGTGTGGCCACGGCTACCGTGACTGTGGTCGTGTTCGTGGTCGTGGTGATGGACGTACTCACCGTCGCCGCGGCCGTGGTTGTGTCCACTGTCGTCGGTCCCGATGCCGTGGCTGTGGCCGTGGCGATACTCACGGACGCCCAGTGCGATGAGGAGAGCGCCCGCGACGAGGCTCACTGGGCCGCCGATTTCGATTCCACCGAACAGCGCGATTGGGTCGTCGAGTTGCGTGAGTTCGAAGTACGCCTTCGCGTAGAAGAACGCGACGACCATGGCGATGCTGCTTACGAGGTGGCCGATACCGAGCAGGAGACTGGCGGCGAAACCGTGGACCCACTTGTGTCGCTGGTCGAGGGCGTAGGAGGCCGCGACCGGCCAGCCGTGGCCCGGTTCGACGCCGTGAACTGCGCCGAGGGCGACCGCACCGAACAGCAGTCCGAGCGCCTCGCCGTGTAACATCTCGTCTCGTGTTCGGTGAAGGGCCGTCTTAGGGGTTGTTACTACCCAATCGGGGGAATCGTCATACGGTTCGCGGAGGGACGCGGACGCTATTTGTGGCCTCGCCGCGATGGCACCGACGTGCGAACGAGTTTCAACATCCCCGACGAGACCCTCGCGGAGTTCGACCGCGTCTGGCAGGCGGAAGGAATCGAGAACCGCTCGCGTGCCGTCCGAGAGGCGATGTCCGAGTACATCGAGTCCCACGCTCGCCTGGAGGACACAGACGGCGAGGTCGTCGCACTGTTGGGGTTCGACTACCGCCACCACGAGGTCATCGGCGAGCTCCACGCGATTCAACACGAGTATCAGGACGTCATTCTGAACACGAGTCACACCCACCAGGGCGAGTGGTGTCTGGAGTCGCTGTTCTGTCGCGGCACGTCAGAACGCGTTCGGCAGTTGACCTACCGTCTCCGGGATTTCGACGGCGTTCGGCGGGTGAAGACGATGATAATTCGCGACGAGACGTGAGCCGTCGAAACTCCCTCCGAAACCGCTTATTGCGTCGGGGTGTATCGTTCGCCAGACCATGCACTCGACGTTCGTGGCGCTGTTGGAACACAACGCGACACACGCCTCTGCCTTCGACACTAAATTCGACGGCCTCCAGGACGGGCAACACCCCGAGGCGGTCACCGTCTGTTGTTCGGACTCCCGCGTCCTGCAGGACCAGATGTGGGGCAACGACGACCCCGGTTACCTCTTTACCTGCGGCAACATCGGCAACCGTGTCGTCGACCGCGCCGACGGAGAGGAGTTCGTCTCCGGTGACGTACTTTACCCCATCGAACACACCGGAACTGACCTTGCAGTCGTCGTCGGTCACACTGGCTGTGGTGCCGTCACGGCGACCTACGACGCACTCACCGACGGCGTCTCCGAACCGCCGGGCATCGAGCGCTGTCTCGACCTCTTGAAACCGCGCCTCGAAGACGGCGTCGAGGCCCTCCCCGACGACATCGACCGGTCCGACGCCATCAACCGCCTCGTCGAGTGCAACGTCGACCGACAGGTGCAGTTCCTTCGTGAGAGCGACGCCATCCCCGAGAGGGTCAGCGCCGTCGGTGCCGTCTACGACTTTCAGGACGTCTACGGCGGCAAACGGGGCGAGATTCACGTCGTCAACGTCGAGGGCGAACGCAGTGTTCAGACGCTCAGGGAGGAATACCCCGAAATATCGGGGCGCATCGACCGCCTCTGGGAGTACTGAGTGCAATCCAACTCGCCGCCGTCATGTCTTGCGGGAAGTGGATTGACAGTGCTTGGTAGTCCGCGTGGATGAAGTAGACTGGCTGAACGCTGACACCGAATTCGGGCATCGCTCGGTCAGTAACGTTTTTGCTCTGTGGTTTTCAGGAGTGCATGTGACCATATGGCATACCAACGATGGCGAGTAATAGTCGGGCTGGTGGTGACGGTTCTGTGAGCTACGTGTTATGGGCGCTGCTAGCGATGGGCTGTTATTCGTTCGCGTTCCTGTTTATGAAGATTGCACTCCAGGACTTGCCAGTATTCACCGTCATGCCGATTGCGGTCGGCACGCTTGCCGTGGGAGCGACGACCGTGGCGGCCCTGTTCGGCGAGTGGTCAGTTCCGTCGGTGACGAGCCGGCCTGTCGGGTTCGCACTCGCAGCAGGAATCTGTCTCGCCGG
>JBMCDV010000019.1:0-10982 GCA_048618255.1 Natronomonas sp.
GTACGCTTCCCGCTCGTGCCAGTCGGCGGTGGGGTACACCGATGCGCCGGATTCGCTGACCGGCGCGTCGCTGGCCGTCGGGACGACGACGCTCAGTTCCTCGGTCGGGTCGTCGTAACTGCGGAGGTGATACACCGTCTCGTAACGGTCCTCGTAGGCCTGGGCGGTGACGCAGGCGCAGTGGTCGTAGCTGAGCGAGCGGGCCGTTTCCAGAGCGTCCGCGACCTCGTCGGCGCGAACGACGACGGCCGGGGCGTTTTCGTGAGTCTCGTAGTCGATTGCGAACTCCGAAAGCACCTCGGGGACGGGCGCCTCCGGGCGCTGTTGGGCGACGGCGTCGGTCGACATACACGACGATACCGACGGAATCGGGACGTGAATACAGCCTCACGAGTTCGGAGCTTTAAGTTATGTGCGGTCGAACGCCCCCCCAACGATGAAGTCCCTCCGCTGTACCTTGCGGTTCGAAGAGCAGGCGATGCACCCCGTCCATCGTCGACTCACGCGGGACGAGGCGCTCGTCAACGACCAACTGCTGCACAGCCACCGCACCGAGGACGGCCGTGCGACGCTTCTGTTCTACGTCGAAGGGGACCGCGAGGCCTACGCCGACGCGCTAGAGGCGACAGACCGCATCGTCGACTATCGAATCACACCACTCGACGAGGAGGCGTGTTACGCCTACATCAGAGAACAGTCCAGCGAATTCGATATGCGACTGGAGGACGCCTTCCAGCGGCCGGGACTGCTCGTCATCCCGCCGGTCGAGTTTCACAGCGACGGCACGGCCCGACTGACCGCGGTCGGCGAACCCGAGGCGCTGCAGACGGCCCTCGAAGACCTCCCGGCGGCCGCCAGCGTCGACATCGAACGCATCGGGAAGTACGACACGCCCGAACTGACGTCCGGCGTCGACCTCACTGACCGGCAGTACGAGGCCGTCGTCGCGGCGTTCGACGTGGGCTACTACGACGTTCCGCGGGCGGGAACCGTCGAGGAGGTCGGCAAACAACTCGGCTGTGCGCCGGGCACTGCCTCCGAACACCTCAGAAAAGCCGAGCGGGCCGCAATGGGGTCCCTGCTGGACCGCAACGCGTAGTCAGCCGCTGGTCAGTCGCTGCTCAGTCGCTGGCCTCGGCCAACTCCTGAAGCGCCTCCTCGGCCGTCTCGACCGCCTTCTCCTTCCTGGCGGGGTAGGCTTCGACCTTGCCGCGGAGCATCAGCCCCGTTCCGAGTTCGACGTCACCCTTGTAGGCGGCCTGCTTGTCGAGTTGGATGAAGAAGGCGCAGTTGTCGTCGACGCGCTGGTCGAGTTCGTCGATAAGTTGCTGGAAGTCCTCCAGTCGCGCCAACGCGGAGAGAACGTGTCGTACCTCGTCGGCGCGTTCGAGGCGTACCGACAACACGAGAATGCGGTCGCCGTGGTGGCCCTCGGTCTCCTCGCGTTCGATTTCGACGTCTTCGGGTAGAAACGTTCGCAGCGCCGCCTCGACTCGTTTTTCGTCCTCCGTCGCATAGCAGAACGCACGCAGGTCGACGTAGTGGAACGGGACGGCGCTCATCGGCTCACTCCTCGTCGTCTTCGTCGTCGGCGGCTTCCAAGGAATCCTCGGGGATGCCCGCTTCCTGTCCTTCCTCGAACTGGACGATGTAGGTGTTGTCACCGAACATCGTCTCGGAGACCTGCGTCACCTCACCGGTCTCGCCGTCGTACTCGCTGTGCTTGTCGTGGAAGACGACGTTGTCGCCCTTCTCGAATGCCATACCCGCGGATTCTCGCCCGTGCGGAAAAAGCCCGTCGTTTCCCGGTTCGAACGGCTTTTGAGACGGTAGCACGAACGACCGTATATGACCCTCCCTGCCGTTCGTACACGTTTCCCTCCCGCGTTCGTCTCCACCGAGGAGGTGAAAGAGCCGTGACGACCGTCGACGGCCTCTGGTATCTCGCCGACGAGGCCGAACAGCGCGCCGCACAGGCCTACCACCGGGCCGTTGACTCCTACGGCGAAGGCCACCTCGAACGAACCTACCGAAAGCACGTCTCACGCGGGCGGTTCCGGACGCTTGCCGAACGCATCCAACGCAGCGGCGCACCCTACGGTGCCCACACACTCGTGTACCGTCCGTCGGGAGAGGTCCTCCTCGTTCGTCACGAGGGCGTCAATCTGTGGGTTCTCCCGGGTGGTGGCGTCGATGGCGCTGAGTCGTTCCGCGAGGCTGCCGAGCGGGAACTGCAGGAAGAAGCTGGCGTCGACGCGGCCTACGACGGTCTGGCGATGCTCAACCGCGTCGAGATTATTTGTGACAGTCACCGGACGTGGGGCGTCCTCCCTGTGTTCTGTGCGCGGGCGGAGACGACCGACACGGCGATAGCCGACCCCGACGACGAAATCAGCGCGGCGCGGTGGTTCGACCCACCGTCGGTTCCCGAGGACACTCGTGACCGCGAGGACCTCATCGACGCCGCACGCGCGGTCGCCTGAGATTCCCCGCGGGGTTCACCACTCGACGCCGTCGCTTTCGTCGGCGTCCATTCGTCGCAACAGCGCCCGCGCCGTCGAGGCGTCGTAGCCGAACAACACCGACTCGCCGTATTCGCCGGCGACTTCAGCGGCGTGAATCAAATCGTCGATGTCCACGTCAACGGCGTAGAGTTCGATGCTGAGGGGCGTATCGAGACGGTCGACGAACCCGCTGGCGATGGTCTCCAGCCAGTACGTCGTCCCGTAGTGGGTGTCGTACAGCGGGACGACGAACTCGTCGACGTACTCCTCGATTGCGTCGAGGTCGATTCCGGCGCGCCTGTAGAGGTGTCCCTCGTAGGGGTCGGGGTACAGGGTCATGTAGGTGGTCCCCGGAATCCGGTCTGCGGCCGCTTCGACGAACTCGGTGATGACCGTGGCGCGCCACTCGTAGCGGTCCTCGACGGTCGTCTCCTCGGGCGGTGGCCCCTCGCCGTTTTCGTGGCGCGTCTCGACCCACGACTCGAAGGCCGTGTTACAGCGGTCACAGTAGCAGTACTCCGCCCGCGGGAAGCCGATGTCGTCGAGACGGACGTCGGGGTTGACTTCGGCGCAGTCTTCGATTATCCCCAGTAGACCCTCTCGGTACCCCTCGTGGGTCGGACAGACGTAGGCCCAATCGAAGTACCTCCGCTCGCGAGTCGCCCGCTGGCCCTCGGGGTTGACCGGGACGATGTCCTCGTTGCCGTCGGCTGCGGCGTTGTCACCGAAACACGACACCATACTTACCGCCCCCGCGATGGGTTCCGCAGAGCGTCCCGAGACGTCTTTCACCTCGTAGAACGCGCGGTCGAACTCCGGCCAGCGCGCCTCCTCTTCGTTTCGCGTGACGACGCCGTACATACCCGTAGTCGGCACTCGGCGTGGGTAAGTCGTTCGGAAGAGTGGTTGGGTGGCGGTACGCTTACTGTTTCTTTACGTACAGCAGAACTGCTGCAACGAGGAGGACCAGTGCGATGACTTTCTTCGACATACGGTATCACGGATGAACCGTAACGGCATAGTCTTTCCCCCGCAGGTGAACCACGACGAGTGTCGCCTACGCGACGCTGATGTGTGCGGCCAGCGACTCCCTGATGATGGTGTCGCAGTACGCACAGCGGACACCCTCGTCGAGGACCTCGAAGCGCGATTCGACGGGTTCGTTTTCCGTGGTGATGCAGTTGGCGTTCGGACACGACAGTACGCCGAGGACGCTCTCGGGGCGGGAGACGCGGTGTTTCTCGACCACGTCGAACTCGCGGACGATGTTGATGGTCGCAGCGGGCGCGATGAGCGACAGCACGTCGACCTCGTTTTGGCTCAGCTCCCTGCCTTCGACCTTCACGATGTCTTTGCGGCCGAGGCGGTCGGAGGGGACGTTCATCCCGACGGAGACTTCCTCGCCGGAGGAGCCGTCGATGCCGAGGATGGCGAGGACGTTGAGCGCCTGCCCACCGGCGATGTGGTCGATGACGGTGCCGTTTTCGATTTTCGAGACGCGGAGTTCTGTGTCGGTCATAGGATTGAATCGAGCAGTGCCATTCGGACGGGAACGCCGTTGTGTGCCTGTTCGAAGTACGTCGCGTACTCCGTTTCGTCGATTTCGGGTGCGATTTCGTCGACGCGTGGCAGCGGGTGCATCACCGTCAGGTCGTCCTTGGCTTTCTCCAACAGTTCGGCGTCGATTCGGTACTCGCCCGCTATCTGCCGGTACTCGTTCTCGTCGGGGAACCGCTCCCGCTGGATGCGGGTGACGTACAGCACGTCGAGTGCTTCGAGGACGTCCTCGATGTCCGTGTGTTCGCGCACCTGTGCCCCCGTCTCGTGGAGGTCGTAGCGGACGCTGCGCGGGAGTCGCAGGCTCTCGGGGCTGATGAAGTGCTGGCTGGCGTCGAAGTTCGTCAGCGCGTGGGCCAGCGAGTGGACCGTCCGGCCGTACTTCAAATCGCCCATGATACCGATGGTGAGGTCGTCGAAGCCGGCGTTTTCGCGGATTGTGTAGAGGTCCAACAGCGTCTGTGTGGGGTGTTGGCCCGCGCCGTCGCCCGCGTTGATGACGGGGACGTCGACGAACTCACTGGCCAGTTTTGCGGCACCCTCGGAGGGGTGTCTGAGGACGATTGCGTCGGTGTATCCTTCGATGACGCGAACGGTGTCGGCCAGCGACTCGCCCTTCTTCACCGACGAGGATTCGACGCTCCCCATGTCGACGGTGTCTCCGCCGAGCCGTTTCATCGCGGTGTCGAAGGACATCTTCGTCCGCGTACTCGGCTCGAAGAACAGTAACCCGAGGAGGTCGTTGTCGTGAGAGTGGGCGACCGCGCCGGGGTCGTCGGCGATTTCGGCGGCGTGGTCCAACACCGCCTCGATATCGCCACGCGACAACTGCTTCGCGCTTATCAGGTAATCGTGGCGCATTACCGAAAGACCCGCCCCGGACGCTCTTGAATCTCCCGACCCGACCGGACTCCGCACACCGCTCCCGTGGTTTGCAGTCCCAACCACTGTCTTGCCGAAGCGGTACACAACCCCGCCAGAACATTTAATCACGTGGACATGCAAACAGCAACAGATGAGCGAGCGCCTCAGGACCGGAATCAACGTTCTCGACCGGAAGCTCAACGGTGGGATTCCGGCCGGGAGCATCGTGGCGCTCACCGCCCAGCCTGCGAGCCAAGCGGAACTGTTCCTGTACGAACTCACGGCCACTCGCGGAACGCTGTACCTCTCCCTCGACAGGACCGGCGATTCAGTCTCCAACAGCATCGACAACTCGAACACGATGACGGGAGACCCGACGGTTCGGGACGTGACGGGCGACGCACCGCTCGACAACGCGACGAAACTCGTCTCCGCGCTTCCGGATTCCTCGAACCTCATTATCGACCCCGCCGACGTGCTCGAGCGTCAGGAACCGACCCGCTATCGGAACTTCATGAACGAACTGCAGAACCACATCTACAACACCGGTGGGCTGGCCGTCCTGCACTGTCTCGACGGCCGCAACGTCCCCGAACTCCGGGACACCACCGAACACATGGCGGATTTGGTGTTCCAACTCGACACCTCGGTGAAGGGCGACCGCATCGAGAACCGCCTCGCCGTCCCCAAGTTCCGCGGCGGTCAGGCGCTTTCTGACGTCATCAAACTGGAACTGTCCGACGAGGTCGACATCGACACCAGCCGCGACATCGCGTAGTGTCGCCACCCGGCACCCCACGGTTTATATCCGGAAACGCAGCCAGAGAGCCCATGCTCTGAGCGAACGCCGGCAGTCCGCCGAGGCCGAAGCACAGCGTGAGGGCTGTCGAACGGGAGCGCTGTCGTTCGCCACTATTCAAGTGCACTCGCCGCACAACTCCGGGTATGGAACTGTTCGGAACCGCCGGAATTCGGGGCGACGCGACGACGGCGGTGACGCCGTCGCTCGCGGTCGCGGTCGGCAGAGCCGCGGCCGTCGACGGCGAGACGTTCGTCGTCGGCCGCGACGGCCGCGAAACCGGCCCAGCACTCGTCGCAGCGGTCGAGGCCGGAATAGAGAGCGGCGGCGCCGAGGTCGTCAGGGTCGGTCGCGTCCCGACGCCGGCGCTCGCCTACGCTTCTCGGGGGCGGCGCGGCGTGATGGTCACGGCCAGTCACAACCCGCCGAAGGACAACGGACTGAAACTGTTCGTCGACGGGACGGAGTACGACCGAACGGCCGAGGCGACAATCGAATCGCGTGTCGACGCTGGGACGGAACCGGTCGACTGGGACGCATGGGGCGACTCGACCCGCGAGGAGGTGCTCGAAGAGTATCGGAACGCCGTCGTTGAGTACACGCGCCGAGCCGTCGGTGGCTGTGAAAACGCGAGAATCGCCGTCGACTGCGGCAACGGGATGGCGAGCGTCGCGACCCCCCAGGTCCTCCGTGCGCTCGGTGCCGATGTCGTCGCACTCAACGCCAACGTCGACGGCCACTTCCCAGGACGCGAGTCGAAACCGACACCCGAGAGTCTCGAAGACCTTCGGGCGTTCGTCGCCGATGGCGACTTCGAGTTCGGCATCGGCCACGACGGTGACGCAGACCGCATCGTAGTCGTCGACGAGCGAGGTGAGGTCGTCCACGAGGACGCCGTGCTCGCGATTCTCGCCGGCTTCTACACCGGCCAGAGTGACGCCGGAGACCCAGTCGTCGTGACGACGCCGAACGCCTCGGCGCGCATCGACGAACACGTCGAGGCACACGGCGGCCGAATCGAGCGGGTCCGGCTCGGGGCACTTCACGAGGGCGTCGCAGCCGCTAGAGAGTCGGGGCCGGCCGACACCGAGGTCGTCTTAGCGGCGGAGCCGTGGAAACACGTCCACACCGATTTCGGACCGTGGATTGACGGCGTCGTCAGCGCCGCGGTCGTCGGTGCGCTGGTCGCACGCGACGGCCTCGCTGAGCTACGGGCACCGATTGCCGAGCGTCCCTACCGGAAAGTGAGCGTCGACTGCCCCGACGACCGAAAGGCGGCGACGATGGACGTCCTCGAATCCCGACTCCCGGAGTCGTTTCCCGAAGCATCGGTCGACACCGAGTACGGCGTCCGGTTGACCTTCGAGGACGCTGCTTGGACGCTCGTTCGTCCCAGCGGCACCGAACCGTACGTCCGCATCTACGCCGAAAGCGACGATGTCGAGGCACTCGTCGACGACGTTCGGGAGGTCGTCGTCGGCGCCATCGACGACGTGTCGTAGTCCTCTCGCCGCTTTCGACGGCAGGTATTTGCGCCGGCCGGCCGAGACCCGGCGTATGGACGACAGGGAACTACTCGAAATCGCACGAGAGGCGGTCGAACGGTCGTACGCGCCATACTCGGAGTATTACGTCGGAGCGGCCCTCGAAACCGACGACGGGTCGGTGTACACCGGTTGTAACATCGAGAACGCGAACTACTCCAACAGCGTCCACGCCGAGGAGTTGGCGCTGTCGAAAGCCGTAGAAGAAGGCCATCGGGAGTTCGAAGCGGTCGCGGTCAGTTCGGACCGCCGGGACGGCGTCACGCCCTGTGGGATGTGCCGACAGTCGTTGTCGGAGTTCTGTGCCGCCGATTTCCGCGTTATCTGTGAGGGTGACGACGGACCAACGACGTACACGCTTGACGAACTGCTTCCGAACACCATCACGACGGAGCATCTCGAATGACCAGCGACAGCGAGGACTCGAACGACGACGAGCAGTATCACGTCGAACTCACCGAGGGGGATATCGAGGGGCCGGTGCTCCTCCCGGGTGACCCCGACCGCGTCGAGATAATCGCGGACTGCTGGGACGAGTATCGCGAGCGAGCGTCCCACCGCGAGTACCGAACCCTCGCCGGAACGTACGACGACGAACCGCTCGCGGTCACGTCGACCGGAATCGGCTCGCCGTCGGCCGCTATCGCCGTCGAGGAACTCGCGCGTATCGGCGCCGAGTCGTTCATCCGGGTCGGCTCCTGTGGTGCGATACAGGCGGAAGCCGCCGTCGGTGACCTCGTCATCACGACGGCGGCAGTCCGGCAGGAGGGGACGAGCGACGAGTACGTCCGCGAGGATTACCCGGCGGCCGCCGACGACGAGGTGGTCACGGCGCTCGTGACCGCCGCCGAGCGACTCGGCTACGACTACCACCTCGGCGTCACCTGCTCGACGGATTCGTTTTACGCCGGCCAGTCGCGTCCGGGCTTCGAGGGATTCCGTGCCGCCGGCGCCGAACAGCGAATCGAGGAACTGCAGGAAGCGGGCGTCATAAACTTCGAGATGGAAGCCAGCGCCATCCTCACGCTGGCGAGTCTCTACGGCCTCCGTGCCGGAGCGGTCTGTACCGTCTACGCCAACCGCGTCACCGGCGAGTTCAGGACCGAGGGCCAGCGGAAGGCCGCCGAAACAGCCTCGCTCGCGGCCGCGCTGTTGTCGAAAATGGACCGTAAAAAGGCCGAAGCGGGCGTCGACCACTGGCACGCGGGGCTGTCGCTCTCGGAGTAAACACGAACACGAGAGCATCCGCGAGGCGCGTAGTGCCGAGCGGTTCTTCACGCCGAGCGGTAGCGAGGCGTGGGACCGAGGGCCGACCGTAGGGAGGCCCGACGTGTCTTTTTCATCGACGTTTTTGCCGGCGGGTCGCAGGCCCGCCGTGCAAAAAGGTCAGTTTACATATCCGGGAACGCTTTCGCGGCGTCGGCGAACCCGTTGACCTTCTTAATCCAGCGCGCGGCGACGGTCTTTTTCAACGCCTTTGCGGCGGGGCCGCCGAAGGTGTCGACGGGCAGTCCCTTCACGTCGTGAGCGACGGCCTTGCTGCCGACGGAGATGAGCGTCCCTTTGTCGTCGTACTCCCACTCCTTCAGCGGCTGGCCGCGGATGGTGCGGGCGATGTTCTCGCCGGCGACTTCGGCGGCCTGCCAGGCGGCCTGTGCGGTCGGTGGTGCGGGCTGTTCCTGTCCGGTCTGGTCGATGAGTGCGGCGTCGCCGAGGGCGAAGATGCGCTCGTCGGAGGTCTGGAAGTTCGAGGCGGATTCGATGCGGTTGCTCCGCTCGTCCTTGTCGACCTCGGCCGTTTCGGCGGCGTCTTGGCCGGTGATGCCGCCGGTCCACAGCAGAACGTCGTATTCGAGTTCCGCCTCGTCGCCGACGTAGACGGTTTCCTCGTCGACCTCGCCGATGAATTCGCCGGTGTGAATCTCGACGTCTTTCTCCTCGAGCAGTTTCCGGAGCTTCGCCTGTACGACTGGGTCGTTGTTCGGGAAGACGTTGTCGAGCCCCTCGACGAGGTGAATGTCGAGTGGAGCGCGGTGTTTGTCTCGGAACTCGGCGATTTCGCCGGCCGACTGGATGCCGGAGAGGCCGGCACCGCCGACGATGACCTGTGCGGGGTCGTTCCGGGAGGCTTCTCGAGCCGCTTCGGTGATAGCCTCGTGGATTTCGAGGGCGTCCTCGAGCGTCTTGAGCGTCAAGGAGTGTTCTTCGAGGCCGTCGATACCGAAGAAGGCGGTCTGGGAGCCGAAGCCGACGAGGAGGTAGTCGTAGTCGATAGTGGAGTCGTCTTCGAGCGTGATTTGGCGGTCCTCGACGTCGATGGCGTCGACACGACCCTGTACGAACCGGGTGGACGGCGACTTGATTTCCGACACCGAGAACGTGATTTTCTCCTGTACCTCGGGGTTGCGGATACAGCGGTGCGATTCGTGGAGAACGAGGTGGTGGTCGACGTCCGACACCCACGTAATGTCAGCCTCTCCGTCGAGTTCCGATTCGAGCCGTTTGACCGCGCCGGTGCCGGCATAGCCGGACCCGAGCACGACAACGTCGTCCGTCATGTAAGGCAGTCAGGATGCCTCCGATACAAACCTGTTGGAACCGCGCGGCCGGCGAAAGTTGCCGATTCGACTCCACTCGGGCGATTGTGCCTCGATATCAGTGGGCAGGCTCTTCGTTCCCCGCCGGCGCTTCCATCTTGTCGATAGTGAGAATGAGGCTGTTGTTCGTGTCGTCTTTGCCCTCGATGGTCCCAGCGATGAGCAGCCGCGACAGCGGGGTCGGTCCGACTGTGATGTCGTCACCCTCGCTGAAATCGGCGATGGAGCCCTGCAGTTTGATTTCTGCGCGACACAGTTCGGGGTGGTGAACGCTCGTGAGGTCGATTTCCTGGACGTTCGCACTCTCGATGAGTTCGCCGTTGTGTCGGAAGGGAACATCCGCCGCTTGCTCCATCTCCTGTATCTTCAGCGCGTCGTAGGCGTTCGCCGTCGGCTTGTAGCCGCCCTTCGGCCCGGGTACGCCCTCGACCAACTGGAGTGCCTTCAGACTCTGCATCTGGTTGCGAATCGTCCCGGGGTTTCTGTCTACCTGTTCGGCGATGTCTTCCCCCTTGACGGCGCTCTCGGACTCACGGTGAAGGTTGATGAGCTCCTGAAGAATCGTCTTCTGGCTGGGGGTGAGCTCGATTGATGACATAGGCTATCATTCGATAGTTCAGTCCTTAAACCCGACGGTGGGACAACGCGTTTCGGCGGCGTCCGGTTCCCTCAGAGTCGTTGACGTGAGAGGGCACTGGCGGCGGTTTTTAGACGGTCGGAACTGTACCGGTGGTATGGACCTCCGAGTAATCGGTGCACCGATGGACCTCGGCGCGGACCGCCGTGGCGTCGACATGGGGCCGTCGGCGATTCGGTACGCCGGTCTCTCCGATGCCGTCCGAAAGATTGGTCTCTCCTACGACGACGCCGGCGACTTGCCCGTTCCGCGCCCGGAAGGTCGTGACCCGAACGCAGAGACACCGACGGAGGGACGAGCGAAGTACCTCCGTGAGACGCGGTGGGTGTGCCGCCGCGTCGAGAGCGCCGTCGCCGACGCCATCGAAGACGGTGCCCTCCCACTGGTCCTCGGGGGCGACCACTCCATCGCTATCGGTAGCGTCGGTGGGGCGAGCGCGGACCAGGATATCGGCGTCCTCTGGCTCGACGCCCCCGGGGA
>JBMCDV010000020.1:0-10608 GCA_048618255.1 Natronomonas sp.
GTGGATTGCTGGCGACGATGTCGAGTGCGAACGCGTCGGTGCTGTCGACCTCGCGAGCCATCTACGCCGTCTCGAAGGACGCGCTGTTGCCGAAAGGTGCGAGTCGAATCAACCTCAAGTACGGCACGCCACACGTCGCGTTGGGAATGGCCGGCGGACCGATACTGGCGTTGACGGCGACCGGCCGCGTCGAAATTCTCGCGGAGGTGGCGTCGTTTCTCCATCTCGTCATGTACGGGCTCATCTGTGTCGCACTGCTCGCGCTCAGACGCGACGAACCCGAGTGGTACGACCCCGACTTCCGGGTGCCAGCGTACCCCATCGTACCGATACTGGGCGCCGTCGCGAGTTTCGCACTCATCCCGTTCATGCAGCTGCTCTCACAGATACTCGGGGCCGTCATCATGATCGGAACCGGCGTGTGGTACTTCTACTATGCGCGCGACATAGAACTCAAAGGGGCACTGTAAGATGACGCGAGTACTCATGCCGCTGGCAGTGCTGGAGGGCGAATCGGTCGCCTACGGGCTGATGGACCTGCTCGGGACGATGGACGTGACCGTCCTCGGCTACCACGTCCTGCCGGAACAGACGCCGCCCGACCAGGCCCGCGAACAGTACGAAGAGCGGGCCCTCTCGGGGCTCGAGGACACCACCGAGGAGTTCCGTAAGGCCGGTGGTGCTGCCGACTCCCGACTCGTCTTCACCCACGACCGCCACCAGTCCATCGAGCGCGTCGCCGACGAAGTCGACGCGCGGGCCTACGCCATCAACGGGGTGACCGGCGAGGTAGATCGGCTACTCGTCCCACTGAGCGGTGACGTGGCCGTCGACCGCATCCTCGAGTTCGTCACGGAACTGGTCGGCGACCGGGACATCGCAGTCACGCTGTTTCTCGCCAGCGAAGCCGACGACGCCGGTGACCTGCTACAGCGAAGCGCCCAACAACTCAGAGACGACGGCCTCGAAGTAACGACCGAACGCGTCGTCAGCGACCGGCCCTTCGAGGTCCTGGTCGAGGCTGTCCCTGACCACGACGCGGTCGTCGTCGGCGAAGCCGCACCGTCGCTATCGGAGTTTCTGCTGGGCAACGAATCCGAGCGCCTCGCCGCCGCATCGGTCGGCCCGGTGTTGGTCGTCCGCCGCGAAACCGAGGAAGACGACGCCGACGAGTAGTCACCGCGTCGCCGCCTTCCACTCCCGTAGCCCGACGACGTCTCCATCGATGGTTTCGGGGTCGGCATCCGACGCCGCCCACCAAAACATCGGCGCGACATCGGCGGGGTCCCGGCCCCGAGCGTGGTTCGTCAACTCCGTCTCGACCTGTCCCAAATCGAGAACGCCAACGGCCTGTTCCAGTTCGGCGGCGAACTGCCGGGCGACGGCCTCGGCGGCCGCTTTCGACACCGCGTAGGCACCGAATCCGGGTTTCGCCTCGCGAGCGATAACGCCCGACGGGACGACGACGCGTGCGTCGTCGGTCAGATGCGGGACGGCTTCGCGAATCGTCGCGAAGACGCCGCGACCGTTGATTCGGAGCGTGTCGTCGAACGACGAGTACGAGGCCTCGGCCAGCGGCGTCTCGCCGGGGGCGCCGTGATAGATGCCGGCGTTCGCGGCGACGAAATCGATGCCACCGCCCTCGCCGGCCCGCGAGGCGGTTTCCATCAGTCGCTCGACGTCGAACTCGTCGCGAACGTCGGCGCGAACCGCCGTCGCCGTTCCACCATCGGCTTCGATGGCCTCGACGACCGACTCGACGGCGTCTCTATCCCGCGCACACAGCACGACGTGGACGCCTTCCG
This sequence comes from Natronomonas sp., assembly GCA_048618255.1. GTDB lineage: Archaea > Halobacteriota > Halobacteria > Halobacteriales > Haloarculaceae > Natronomonas. The sequence goes on from JBMCDV010000020.1 coordinate 1,806, forward strand.
CTGCGAGCAGTCTCGAGACGGCTTCGCCGACGCCTCGGGACCCACCGGTGACGACTGCAGTGTTCATACCACACAATCGAGCGGCGGCGACAAGGACGTTTCCCAACCGGCGGTCCGGACGCCCAGGACGCCAGCACCATGCCACCGTTCCCCACGCCCGTTTTATGGGCCGTCCGGCCCTACATCAGGGCATGTCCACATCCCGCGAGGTAGTCGTCGTCGGTTCCGGGTTCGGCGGCCTCTCGGCCGCGTGTTATCTCGCCGACGCGGGCTTCGACGTGACGGTCCTCGAGAAGAACGAGCAACTGGGCGGGCGGGCCTCCCGACTGGAAGCCGACGGCTTCCGGTTCGACATGGGCCCGTCGTGGTACCTGATGCCCGACGTCTTCGAGCGGTTCTTCGGCCACTTCGATAAGACCCCCGAGGACTACTACGACCTCAATCGGTTGGACCCCCACTACCGCATCTTCTTCAAGGACGGCGACACCGCCGAGGTGACCTCCGACCGAGAGGCGATGTACGACCTCTTCGAATCCTACGAGGACGGGGCGGGCGACGCCCTGGACGAGTACCTCGACACCTCCGAGACCCACTACGAGGTGGCGATGGAGCAGTTCGTCTACACAGACCGTCCCCGCCTCCGCGATTGGGTCGACTGGGAGGTGATGAAGGCCGCCCCCATCGGCCTGCAGTTGCTCGGGACGATGGACGACTACGTCGCCGACTACTTCGAGAACCCGAAACTCCAGCAGATAATGCAGTACACGCTGGTGTTCCTCGGCGGCGCGCCGTCGAACACGCCCGCGCTGTACAACATGATGGGCCACGTCGATTTCAACCTCGGCGTCTACTACCCCGAGGACGGACTGGGGTCGGTCGTCGATTCGTGTGTCGAGCTGGGCGAAGAACTCGGCGTTGAGTACGTCACCGACGCCGAGGTGGCCGAAATCGTCAACCGCAAGGAAGGGTTCGTCGTCGAGTCCGCCGCAGGCGACTTCGAGGCGGACTACGTCGTCAGCGACGCCGACTACGCCCACACCGAACAGGAACTGCTCCCGGAACACGAACGCCAGTACGACGCCGACTACTGGGACGACCGCACGTACGCGCCGAGTGCCTTCCTCATGTACATGGGCGTCGAGGGCGACGTGGAGCCACTCGAACACCACACGCTCGTCCTCCCGATCGACTGGGACGGCCACTTCGAGCAGATTTTCGACGACCCGACGTGGCCCGAAGACCCCGCCTACTACCTCTGTGTCCCCTCGAAAACCGACGACAGCGTCGCCCCCGAGGGCCACTCGAATCTCTTCGCGCTCGTCCCCATCGCCCCCGGCCTCGACGACACCGAGGAGGTTCGAACGTGGTATCGCGACGTAATCCTCGACGACATCGCCGAGAACACCGGCGTCGAGTTGCGCGACCGCCTCGTCTTCGAGGAAATATTCTCCGTCTCGGAGTTCGCCGACCGCTACAACAGCCAGCAGGGCACCGCACTCGGCATGGCACACACCTTGCGACAAACCTCGCTACTGCGGCCGCCGCACCGCTCCGAGGCCTGTCCGGGACTGTACTTCACCGGCTCGTACACTACTCCCGGAATCGGCGTCCCGATGTGTCTCATCAGCGGCCAACACACCGCCGACGCGCTCATCGAGGACGCCTGACCGGACTCGCCGACCATGAGCGACCACGCAATCGACCGTGTGCTGCCGAGTGAGGCGACGCCGAGCGGCTACGTCCTTCGGATGTCGCGGCCCCGCTTTTGGTTCTACCTCGCTGGACCCGTCATCGTCGGCGTCGCCTACGCCGCCGACGCGCCGTCGGACCTGTTCGGCCCGCTCGCCGTCGCCCTGTTCGCGTACTTCCTGTTGCCGGCGAACGTGTTCCTCTACGGCGTCAACGACGTCTTCGACGCCGACATCGACGAGGCGAACCCGAAGAAAGACGACCGCGAGGTGCGCTATCAGGGCGGCCGACTGGTGCCCACCCTCGTCGTGTTGACGGGACTGGCCGGCATCGTGTTTCTCCCCACCCTGCCGACCGCCGGCGCGGTCGCGATGGTCGGCTTTCTCCTGTTGGCCATCGAGTACAGCGCTCCACCGTTGCGGTTCAAGACAACGCCGTTTCTCGACTCGCTGTCGAACGGCCTGTACGTCCTGCCGGGCGTCGTCGCCTACGCCGCCGTCGCCGGGAGGGCGCCACCGCTGGCTGCCGTCGCCGGCGGCTGGCTATGGGCGATGGGCATGCACACCTTCTCGGCGATTCCCGACATCGAACCGGACCGCGAGGCCGGCATCGAGACGACGGCGACGTTCCTCGGGAAGTCACAAACCTACGCCTACTGTGCGGCGTGCTGGCTCGCCGCGGCCGCCGTCTTCGGGACGGTTCACCCGTTCTTCGCGGCCGTCCTCGGCGTCTATCCCATTTTCGTCGCCGGCATCGTCGCCGCCGACGTGGCCGTCGACCGCGCCTACTGGTGGTTCCCCGCGCTGAACACGGCCGCCGGGATGGTGCTGACGCTCGCGGCGCTGTGGGTGATGCTGTATGCGTGAGGCCGTCTCCGAGTTCGACCTCCCGCCCCGAGGACGCGTCGAGCGACGCCTCGACGAGCTCGTCGACGAGAACCGGTTCACTATCGCCGTCGTCTTCCCGACGCTCGGGGCGGTGACGTTGCTCGCCTCCGCCGAGGGCCTGCTCCCGGAACCGCTCAGTTTCAACCCCTACTTCCTCCTGTTCGGCGTCGCGGTGATGCGGCTACCGCTCGTCGCCGGCCTCGCGCCGGTGCTCACCCGAAAAGCCACCGTCGGTCTCGCCGCGCTGTGTGGCTACACCTACGCCATCGAGTACGTCGGCGTCACGACGGGCTTTCCCTACGGCACCTTCCAGTACGGCGTCGACCTGGGGCCGATGTTCGGCGGGATTCCCGTGGCGCTGCCGCTGTTTTTCCTCCCGCTCGTCGCCAACGCCTACCTGCTGTGTCTGTTGCTCCTCGGCGATGCCGCCCGCCGGGTCGTCCTCCGGGTGCCAGTGGTCGTCGCCGCCGTCATCGGCATGGACCTCGTCCTCGACCCCGCCGCCGTCTCCGTCGGCTTCTGGGCCTACGACGCCGGCGGTCTCTACTACGGCGTCCCGTGGTCGAACTACGCCGGGTGGTTGTTGTCGGCCGTCGTTTCGGTCGCCGTCCTCGATTACGCCCTGGACCGAACTGCGGTCATCGCTCGGTTAGAGTCCTGTCGGTTCATGCTCGACGACCTCGTGAGCTTCGTCATTTTGTGGGGTGGTATCAACGCCTACTTCGGCAACTGGGTTCCCGCGGCACTGGCGGTCGGCTACGGCTACGCGCTGTGGAAAACGGACCGCTTCGACTTCCCGGAGCGGTGAGTTATCGCGTCGGGGAGGGCTCGTTCGGCCGGCGCTCGGTGCGGTGGTCGGCCGCCGACGGGACGGCGCTCACCTTCGAGAACACCGTCTCGGGGTCTTTGCTCCAGAACCAGTGCCATCGGGTGCGTGCGACCAACGAGAGCTTCCGCCAGGTCGACAGCGACGGCGTCTCGGTGACGGTGTCGTATCCGGCCTGGCGAATCAATCGGTGGTGGTCGGCATAGAGGACGGCGGCCGTCAGGACGGGGAGTTGGCAGTCCCGCGGGAGATACTGGATACCGGCGACGCCCTCGCGGTACAGCCCCTCCGCTCGTCGGAGTTCGTGTTCGATGGCCGCACCGATTTCGTCGGTGAACCGCCGCGCTTCGATGTCGGCGGGATCGGCCCCGTGTTCGTCGAGCGTCTCTCGGGGAAGGTAGATGCGGTCGCGGTCGGCGATGTCCTCGCCCACGTCGCGGATGAAGTTGGTGAGTTGGAACGCCTCGCCGAGCGTCCGGGCGTGAGGAATCGCCGTATCGGGGTCCTCACACTCCATGACGAGCGTCATCATGACGCCGACGGCGGCCGCCGACCCGCGCATGTACGATTCCAGTTCCTCGTAGGTGTCGTAACGGGAGGTCTCGATGTCGGCACACATCGCGTCGATGAACACCTCGACCTCCTCGTCGGGGATGTCGTAGGATTCTCGGAGTTCGGAAAACGCCGACAGGACGGGGTCGTCGGTCGGCTCGCGGCCCAGCGCCGCGTCGCGAATCTCTTCGAGGCGGCGGCGCTGTTCGTCGGGTGACATCCCCTCGGGATTGTCGACAACCTCGTCGGCGACTCGGAAGAAGGCATACAGCACGTACGTCGCGTGACGGACACGCTCGGGCAGCAGTTTCGTCGCGTAGTAGAAGGTCTTCCCAGTCGCTCTGTGGATTGACTTGCTCTCTGCAAGCTGGGTGTCGTCGACCATTCAGTACATGTTTCATACGGCAGGAACCACCTTATGTGTTTGTACGAGAATTGAAAGAAAGCGGCAGTACGTGTGGGGTTTTGGGGCGTTTCCCGGTTTAGGCGATTTGGTCTTCGTACTCCGCGGGCGACAACAGCGCGTCGAGTTCCGACTCGTCTTCGAGAGTGACCTCCAGCATCCAGCCGTCGCCGAAGGGGTCGTCGTTGACGAGTTCCGGCGCGTCGAAGAGGTCTTCGTTGACGGCCGTCACCTCGCCGGAGACGGGCGCATACAGGTCCGAAACGGCCTTGATGGACTCGATGACGCCGAACTCCTCGTCTTTGTCGACCGACGCGCCGACCTCGGGAAGCTCGACGAACACCACGTCACCGAGTTCGTCCTGTGCGAAATCCGTGATACCGATGTGTGCGGTGTCGTCGTCGCGGCGGACCCACTCGTGGCTCTCCAGATACCGGCAGTCGTCTGGTACGTCGAAGCTCATAGGTATCGTATCTGTGGTGGGGAATGTAGTGGTATCGACTCAGCGCGGTTCGCGGCCGAACCGTGGCCGTTATTCTTCGTCGTCCCTGAGGCCCGAGCGTGAACACCCCAGAATCCGACGCCACCGACGAGTCCGACGGCTTGGTGGGGCGCGGATACCGGATTACCGTCGACGAGGGCCGCGAGTCGTTTTTCGCGCTCTCCATCGAGGACCCCGCTCGCGAGTCGGCGTGGCTCATGTCCGACACCGTCCGGTCGCTCGAAGAGATGCGATAATCAGCGACCGTAAAACGGCAACTCCTCGACTTCCGCCCGTTTCTCACGACCCCGGACCAACACGTCGAGTTCGGTTCCCGGGTCGGCGTACTCGATTGGAACGTAACCGAGACCGATGGCGTCGCCCAGCGTCGGACTCATCGTCCCGCTCGTGACGGTGCCGACGACGTTGCCGTCGACGGCGAGGTCGTAGCCGTGACGCGCGATGCCGCGTTCCCGGAGGCGGAAGCCGACCAGTTTCTCCTCGATACCCGACTCGGCGGCCGCCGCGAGCGCCTCGCGGCCGACGAACTCGGTGTCGAGGTCGACGACGAAGGCGATGTCCGCTTCGTAAGGGTTCCGTGGATTGTCTTCGATGTGGAAGTCCTGTCCCGAGAGCAGAAAGCCCGCCTCCAGTCGGAGCGTGTCGCGCGCGCCGAGCCCGCAGGGCTGACACTCCAGTGCCGACCAGATGGCCTCGGAATCGTCGGCGTCGAACAGCAACTCGACGCCGTCCTCGCCGGTGTATCCGGTCCGGGCGACGAGGCAGTCGACGCCCGCCACGTCGCGGTGGGCGACGGTGAACCGCGAGATGTCTTCGGGAGCCTCACACGATTCGCCGAGCAACGAGAGGGCATCGGGGCCCTGCAGCGCTATCATGCCGTACTCCGTCGTCGCGTTCTCGACGGTAGCGTCGAGGCCCCACTCCTCGCGGTGGTCGACCCAGCGGTCGTGAGTGTCCTCGTCGTGGCCCGCGTTGGGGATGAACAGGAACTCCGCGTCGTCGGCCTCGGGCAGGCGATAGACGACGGTGTCGTCGATGATGTCACCGCCCTCGTCGGTGATGGCCGAGTACTGGGCGTCGCCGGGGTCGAGCGCCGAGGCGTCGTTAGTGGTCAAACGGTTCATTAGCTCGGTCGAATCGGGGCCCGAGACCTCGATTTCGCCCATGTGCGAGACGTCGAACTTGCCCGCGGACTCGCGGACGGCCTCGTGTTCGACGGTGATGGAATCGAACTCGACGGGCATCTCCCAGCCACCGAACTCGGTCAGTTTCGCGTCCGCCGCGGCGTGCGCCTCGCCGAGCGGCGGCGTTCGAAGGGACATACTCGACTCCTCGTCGGCAGGGGAGTAAGAAGTTCCCCTCGCTGCCGACCAACACCGATTTCACCACCGACCGCGGAGAGGCCGTTATGGGACTGCTCGACCGCCTTCGGCCCCGCTCGACCCGCGTCGGTATCTTCGTCGACGGGCCGAACGTGTTGCGCGAGGAGTTCGACGTCGACCTCGACGAACTCCGGAACATCGCCCGCGGGGAGGGGACGGTCGCCGTCGCCCGCGTCTATGTCGACGAAAACGCTACCGGGGGGCTGATTCAGGCCGCCGAGGCGCGGGGGTTCGAGGTGGTGACGACCAGCGGCGACGTGGACGTAAAACTCGCCGTCGACGCCGTCGAGGCCGCCGTCGCCGAGCAAATCGACACGGTCGTCGTCGTCTCCCGGGACACCGACTTCAAACCCGTACTGGAGACGGCCTCGAAACGCGGCCTCCGGACGGTTGCCGTCGCTCCCGGAACACACGGCCGTTCGGACGCGCTCCGGAACGCCGCCCACGACGAAATTACTCTGGGGTGAGGTAGTCAGCGCAGTTGGGTTGGATTCGTTTCCCGTCGGCCGGGAGGCGCTTTCCGACGTGGAGTCTGAAGCAAGTGGACAATAGACGTGCGTGATGGCCGTGTCCACTCAGAGAACGTCGCGACACGTGTCAGTAAACGTCGCCAGAGGGATGTCGGCAGCCGAATCGACGCTCACGAACAGCCCCGTGAATTGTTCCTCGAGGAAGTGAAAGGCCGTTACGTCGTCGAATCGGTGGACTGAGCAGCGGAGGTCGCCGGCCCGAAATAACTCCTCGAGAAACTCCCGCCCCATTCCCTGAATGACGAGTTCGTCGTGTATCTCCTCTGCGACTTGCTGTATCTTCGCCTCGACATCATCGCGGACGTACTGTACGTCGTAGCCCGCATCGTCGTATTCTGCAATCACCCGAACGGAATCCTTATCCACCTCACGGATGGCGTTGATTTCGTTCTTAGAACAGGAGACCATAACACGAACCACTCCTGGAAGAATATTTAAAGTAGAGGGTGATTGAACCGTCCCGCCACTGGCGGACTGAAACGAACAGGCTATCTGCAGTGTACGCCCCTCGTACAGAGCGCACCCCTTTTGCCCACCCCAGTACAACACACGCCCATGTACGACGGTCCGATTCTCGACAATCACCTCCATCTCGACCCGGTGAACGGCCGTGGCGCCGAGGCCGCCGCGGAGTTCGCCGAGGTCGGCGGTACGCATCTGAACGTCCTGAACAAGCCATCGTGGCACCTCGTCGGCGAGGTCGACGACGCCGAGGGCTTCCGGGAGACGTTCGACATCACCGTCGAGGTGACCGAGGAGGCCGACGAGATACTCCCCGGGAAGGCGTGGCCCGTCCTCGGGGTTCATCCGGCGTTGATATCCCAGCTCGTCGACCGCGGCTACGACGCCGAGGCAGCAGCCGAGTTGATGAAGACTGGCATCGACGTTGCCGCCGAGTACGTCGCCGAGGGGCCGGCGCTGGCCATCAAGTCCGGACGGCCGCACTACGACACCAGCGACGCGGTCTGGGCGGCCTCCAACGAGGTGATGCGTCACGCCTTCGCCCGCGGCGCCGAGGTCGGCTGTGCCGTCCAACTGCACACCGAAGGTGGCGAGGATTTCACGGAAGTGGCGGAGTGGGCCGAAGCCGAGGGGCTGCCACGCGAGCAGGTGGTCAAACACTACTCGAACGGCTTCGTCGAGGGGCCGATTCCGAGCGTCATCTGCGACAAGGACGAACTCGAACGGGCCTGTGGCGGCGATTGGCCGTTCTTCATGGAGACGGACTTCATCGACGACCCCGACCGCCCGGGGGCCGTCATGGGACCGAAGACGGTGCCCAAGCGGACCGAGTGGCTCGCCGAGTTGGGCCACGACGAGGCGCTGTACCGGGCCCACGTCGAGACCCCAGCGCGAGTGTACGGAATCGACACCGAGGCGACGTTAACGTAGTCCGTCCTTCACGAGGCCACAAATTTATTCAGATAGCGGCGTGTCGGATAGACTGATATGTCGTCCAACATCGATGCTGACAGCCTTCCACTGGTCCCCGGTGCCCTCGCTGGTGTCGGTGCGTGGGTCCTCGGATACGTGTTCACGTATCTGCTGGTGAGTTCCGACCTCCGCGAGTCAGGGCTGAACCAGTTCGCCCAAGCGTTCGGTGACGGTGACGCCACGTACGAACTCGTCGGCTGGGTGTTCTTCAACTCCCACTTCGCCGACACCGTCATCGACGCCGGCTTCTTCGGAACCAATACGACGAACTTCATCGGCGGCGAGGACGGCTTCACTGCCCTCCTCTACGTCATCCCGGTAGCGTTGATACTCGCCTCCGGCCTCGCCATCGGCCGGTATCAGGGCGTCACCGGCGTCAACGACGGTGCCATCGCCGGCGCGCTCGTCGTCCCGGGGTATCTGGTGCTCTCGGTAGTCGGCGCGTTCCTGTTCCGCATCGAGGCCGGCGGCGGCAGCGGCCAGCCCGACCTCCTGCCTGCGATTCTGCTGGCCGGCATCGTCTACCCGGTCGTCTTCGGCGCCATCGGCGGTGCCATCGCCTCGGTCACCGCGGAGGACGACTCCAGCGGCCTATAGC
>JBMCDV010000021.1:0-10596 GCA_048618255.1 Natronomonas sp.
GCACGCGCGCGGGCTTCGTCTCGGATGTCCTCTACGACCGTATCAAGGCTCATTGGTTTAAAAATCGGGTGCGGTTTACAGCGTGAGGAACACGACGACCAGCGCCAGAATGACGAGCGTCTCGGGCAGCACCGTCAGGATGAGCCCGCGACCGAAGAGGTCCTCGTTCTCCGCGATGGCGCCCATCGCCGCTGCGCCGATACCTCGCTCGGCGATACCGGCACCGAGCGCCGCGAGGCCTACTGCGAGGGCCGCAGCTCCCGTCGCGTCAAGCGCGGGACCGCCTGCTTCTGCTCCACTCTGAAGAACCGGTGCAACACTGCCCAGGACCGTAGCAAGTTCAAACATGGTTTGATTTTCCGTCGGGTGGATTGACTGCTATCCGAACAGACGGATATGTTCGTACTGAGTTCATAAAACTTCCCAAACGACACGGAGAGCGTCCCACACTCATGCGTGTGAACAGTACTCAACCTGAACGCTATTCGATGTCTCAGCGCAGCGACCGCGGCGGCGACCGAGGCCTCAGTCCTCGGTCGTGTAGGTCCGGTCGTAGCCGAACGGCGTGTACTTCTTGCCGCCGCCCTCGTAGAACTTCCCGAAGAACTCGACGTACTCGAGACGGACCGCCTGCAGGCCCGCAGAGGTGATACCCAACACGAGCACGAGCAGGTGTCCGAGAACGAGCACGACGATGCCGAAGATGATGCCGAGAACGAGCATCGCACCGCCCTCGGCGTTGAGAAGCCCGCCGAAGATGACCTCGCCGGCGGCCTCCGCCTCCGCGACCTCGGCCGCCTCCGAGAAGAAGATGAGGTGGAACTCACCGTCGTGGAGGTACGCACCGAAGACGAGCAGGTTCACCGCAAGCGCCATGCCGGCCTTCGCCAGGAGCACCGCGGCGATACGCGTATAGGAGACGACGTGCCCGAACGCCTGGGTGATGGATTCGACGAGGCCGATACCGCCCTCGACTTTCAACACCAACGCCAGTCCGACGAGGATGGAGAGGACCTGCAGCGTCAGGGTCCCGACGACCGGCAGCGTCACGAGTTCGATGGGTGCGAAGCCGTTGAAGCCCAGCGGTAGCGCGACGCCCTCGGTTATGACCTCGCCCGTCGCGGGGTTGGTCATCCCCTCGGCGGCGAAGACGCTGAACATGAAGTTCGGTTTCGGGCCGAGTGCGGTCGTGGAGAACACCCACCACCAGACGCCGAGGGTGAGGATAATCCAGGAACCGCTCTCCATGAACGCCTCGCCGAAGCCGTGTTCGAGGTTGTTGACGAAGTCGAAGACGCGACCCACGACGAGGTGGAGCACGCCGGCGACGACGCTGGCCAGCAGCCACGCGTAAGCGTAGTAGATGTAGTGCGGCTGGAGTCCCTTGTGAATCGGCGGGTGGCCGTCCCAGACGATGTCCCCGAGCTGGTGGAGTCCGAAGAACTCCCCGTAGAACACGCCGAAGATGGCCGTGAACACACCCGCGTACAGACCGACGCCGCCGAGAGAGCGAATCGCATCGGACTCAAAGCGGCTCATCAGCAGGTATCCCATCCCCATGTACAGCAACCCGTAGCCGAGGTCGCCAATCATGAACCCGAAGAACAGCGGGAACGTCAGGAACAGGATGAGCGTCGGGTCGAGTTCGGAGTACTTCGGTCGGTTGATGACCTCGATGAGCACCTCGAAGGGTTTCACCGCCCCGGAGTTGTCCTGGATGACAGGTGGGTCGCCACCGCTCATCGCGGTGCCGCCGTCGGCGGCGACTGCTTCCCCGCCCTCGGCGCCGGCGGAACCGGACCCGCCGACACTCTCGCGTTCGTGGGCGTGGCCGTCGTCGTCGTACTGGGCCTGTTCGAGCTCTTCGACGTCGACGTGGTCGCCGACGGCCGACTGCAGCGTCTCGGCGAGGTCGGCGTATCGGTCGCTCGGAATCCACCCCTCGGCGACGAAGGCGTTCTCCGTCGTCGCGAAGGTCAGCGGTGCCTCCCGCTTTTGGACCTCGATTGAGAGTTTCTCCTCGGCGGCCAGCAGGAAGCCCGAAACCTCGTGTTTGGCATCTCCGAGTTCGTTCTCGACGGTTTCGAGCTTCGACTCGACCTGTTGTCGGCGGTGTTCGAGGTCGTCGATGTACTTCTCGGGACTCGTCGCCTCATCGCCGTCGCCCAACTCAGGCACCTCGTATCGGGTGAATGCGGCGCCGACCAGCACGTCCTCGATGTCGACGTCGGGGTAGACGAAGACGGCGACGTAGCCGCTCTCTTCGAACAGCTCGAAGCCGTCGACCTCGTCGGCGTCGATGAGTGCCCGACGGATGGTCTCGGTGTCACCTTCGCCGACGGTGGCCGTCAGCGAATCGTAGCCGGCGAGCAGATCGAGGTCGATGCCTAACTCGGCGAATGGGCGGGCGGCGTCGACTTTCTCGTCGATTTCCCGCAGTTCGTCCTCCAGCTCCGAGCGGCGGTCGTCGAGTTCGTTGACCCGAGTTCGGGCCGCTTCGAGTTCCTCGTCGAGTTCCTCGTCGTCGATGATTCGCGTCCGACCGGCGTCCTCTTCGGTGATGTCGAGGATGCTCTCCAGCGAACGGACGGTGACGAGTTTCTCGGCGGCGTCTTCGGCGCCCTCGACTGGGTCGCCGGGTTCGAACCCCTCCCAGCCGCCGTCGTACTCGGTAACGTGCAACAGGTTCAGGTCGTGGACGGCCTCGACGGTCTCGTCCATCACGCGCTTGGATCCCGTCACCGAGACCCGGCTCATCTGCTTAGGTCTGAGCATTCACCGCCTCCGTGAACAGTTCCACGGTGTATTCGACCACCTCGTCGCGCTGTTCGTCGGCGCGCGCTTCGAGAGCCTCGCGGTCGGACTCGCCCTCGGCGAGGAGTTCCTCGCGTTCGGCCTCGATTTCCTCACGCGCCTCGGCGAGTTCCGCCTCCCTGTGGTCGGCGGCATCCTCGCGGGCTTGCTCTCGAATGCGGTCGGCTTCCTCGCGCGCCTCGGCGATGCGCTCCTCTCGCGCATCTTTCGCGTCGGCGACGATTTCGTCAGCCTCCCGCTCGGCCTCCTTGATTCGGTCAAGAACCTCTGGCCTGGCCATGATTATATCATCGGATGCTTCGGAAAGCGCCTATTTGGTAGTTGCGAAACGGCTTTTCGCTCGGTTCGATACGCGGTTGACGCTTCGAGCGCTCGCGGGCCACGACTACCCGGAAACAGGGGAATTATGACCGAACCGCCCCAACAGGCGGTCAATGGGACTCCTCGAAGACAAAGCGCGTGCGCGGCTCTTCTACAAGTACCTCTCGCAGGTGTACGACACCATCAACCCGTTCATCTGGAACGAGGAAATGCGCGACGAAGCTCTAGAGTGGCTCGACCTCGATTCGGGTGACCGCGTCCTCGACGTGGGGTGTGGCACCGGGTTCGCCACCGAGGGCCTGTTGGGCTACACCGACGACGTGTGGGGCCTCGACCAGTCGGCCCACCAACTGGAGAAAGCCTTCGCGAAGTTCGGCAAGCACGGTGACGTGAAGTTCCACCGCGGCGACGCCGAACGCCTCCCCTTCGCCGACGATAGCTTCGATGCCTACTGGTCGTCCGGTTCGATAGAGTACTGGCCCGACCCCGTGGCGGCGCTGCGGGAGGCCCGCCGCGTCACCAAGCCCGGCCAGCCGGTTCTCGTCGTCGGCCCGGACTACCCCAACTCGACGCTGTTCCAGAAGCTCGCCGACGCCATCATGCTGTTCTACGACGAGGCGGAGGCCGACCGGATGTTCGCCGAAGCCGGCTTCGAGGAGTTCGAACACCACATCCAACAGCGCGCTCCGGGGACGCCGCGGGCGATTACGACCGTCGCGTACGTTCCCGGCGAAGACACTCCCGAAACCGAAGAGGAGACGACCGTCGACAGCGACCCGGTCGAAGCGGCCTGAACGGTCGCCGCCTCGACGGCGATTCGCGTGCCGTCGGTGTAGAGGCGCACCTCCACGGTCGCACCGACACGCAACGTCGGCGAATTCGTCCCTGCCACGCGGAAACTCGCAGATTCGCCGGCACGCCACGTCCCGCTCGTAGCGCTGTTGAACGGCCCCGTCGGCCCGCTTTCGAATCCTCGTGCCGAAAAGAAGGGGACCGGCGGCTGTTCGGAGAGCCGTTCACCGTCGACGAGGACTCGGACCCGAAGTTCGGCGGGGTCGACGGCGTCGCCGCCGAGGTGGGTGACGGTTACTCGGCCGGTTTCGTCGGCCTCGACGTCGAAGGCGGCCGTTCGGGTGGGCGTCGAGAGTTCCGAAGGGAGTGCCGTTCCGACGGCCGTCGCTGCGAGGACGGTCACCGCGACCAGGAGGACGACTCCAACGGTTGGAGCGGCGGCACGGTCGGACATACCGTCCGTGGCCTCGGCTTGTGATAAGAACGTTCGCTACTCGAGGGTCGTCGTGACGGACAGCGACCGGCCGTCGTGAGTGGCGTTGACCGTCACGGTGCCCCGCGGACCGACGGTCCAGACCCGCCCGTCGTCAGTGTTGCCCACCTGCCGGCCGTTGACCCCGACCTCGGCGGCGACCGGTTCACCGCTCGTCTCGTTCAGTACCGTCACACCGAGCGGGCCGCCGGCGCGAGTCGTGTTGACTCGGAGCAAGAGGTCACCCTCGTCGGTTTCGACGGTGTCGGTCGGCACTGCTTCGGGGTCGTTGTGCTGGATTTCCGTGACGATGTTTTCCGAACCGCCGTCGAGGTACGTCCGAAGGGTTCCGTGTGGGTGGTCGTACTCGAAGCGGTAGAGTCGGGCGCGGTCGTGCCCGAGGAAGTCGACCGTCGGCGACCCGTTGTCGGTTACCCACGGATACAGCACCTCGATTCGGTCGAGTGCCAGCGAGAGGTCACCGTCGTAGGTGTCGGAGACGTCGATTGACCGCGCCGAGGGGTCGTGCGCCTCGCGGACGTACGTCTGTTCCCCGTTCGTGTCGGTCTCGACCGCCGCGAGCACCGTCGCGTTGTCGCTCACTTCGGTGTGAACGACGAGGGGCCGCTCGCCTTCGAACGCCGACTCGAGAGCACCTCCGAACGGACCCTGGAGAGTGAGCAGCCGAACGCGGTCGGTGTTCAGTTGCGTCCGGACATCGCCCATCCCGAGGTCGTCGGCGTTGTTTTCGAACCAGCCGACGTTCGACTCCATCGCAGTAGCGCCCCGGTCGACGGCGGCCAGCGTTCGGAACAGCTCTTGAGAGTCGATTGTACCGCTGCCGTACTGCTGTATCGCGGTTCGTTGTCGCCGTTCCAGTCGGTCGGTCCGCTCCGAATACCACTCGGCGGCGTTCCGGATGACCATGCGACGTTCGGTGTCCGATTCGGCGTTCCGATACGCCCGCTGGAAGTTGACTCGCTGGTAGGTGGTCTGGAGTTCGATTGTGTTGTCGCCGACCGCACCCGCAACGTCCAGCGTCGCCGTCGAACTCTCGCTTCGGTCGACAGCCGACGACGGCGGAGCCAGGTACTCCGCGGTGCCGTTGTCACCGGTGACAGACATCGTCGACTCGCCTCCCGTTTGGGCGTGGACGGCGACGCCGGACACCAAAGCGAGACAGCAGAGGAGGGCGAACACGACGGCACGGGAACCGTTCATACTCGACCCTCGGCGCCGGCGAGTAAAAATCCAGCCCACTCGACACCGACGGCTGTACGGAGCGCAGAGCGCTCGAAACGCTTCATCCGACCCTGAGACGTTTTATCTCGTGATGGAAAGCGTTTTCCCGCGTGGGCGTGCATCGAACCTAATATGCGGTGCCGGGTTCCCGTCTTGCTGTGTGCCCTCCTCGTGACCGCGTTGGTGGTCGGTGCCACACCGGCAGTCGCACAGTCGACCACGACCGAAGAGACCCGTCTGGAGGCGCAACTACAGGACGACGGCGACGCTCGCTGGACCGTCGTTGCAGTCGTCCCGCTGGAAGACGAAGAGGACATAGAGGAGTTCCAATCCTTCGCCAACGCCTTCGAGAGCGGCGAACGCGACTTCGAACTCGGCGTCGAGACCTTCCGACGCGCTGCCGAAGAGACATCGGCGGCGACCGACCGGGAGATGCGGATTCCGCAGGACTCCACCGAGCGGAACGCGGTCATCGTCAACGAGACCGAGGACGGGGAAGTCGTCAGCCAGCGCGGTGAGTTCCGACTCTCCTTCACCTGGACGTCGTTCGCTCGGCAGGACGAGAGCGGGACGCTGTACCTCCAGGATTCGTTCAACACCACCAACGGGACGTGGCTTCCGGGGCTGAGCGACGGGCAGACGCTCGTGTTGAAACCCCCGCCGGGGTACGGCGGTCCGAGTACCTCCCCCATCGCCCCACGGGGCGGGGAACTCCGGTGGGAGGGACCGCGAACGTTCGAACCGGGGTACTTCGACGTCGTCTACGAGCCCGGAAACGGTGGTCCCGGCGGCACGGACACCGACACGCCCACGGGACCGGGCGGAATCCAGCTCTCGACGCTGTTGCTCCTCGGCGCCGTAGTGTTGAGCGCCGCCGCGTTGCTGTTGGGGCTCTACCTGCTGTGGCAGCGTCGAGACGGTGAGACCGACGGCGGCGTCGAGGCGACACCGTCGGCGACCGACGAGCCTCCGGCGTCGACAGCCACCGAGAGCGACGAAACAGCGGGTGTCGAAGGCGATACCGACGCCGAACCCGTAGCGGCCGATGACGACGAACCCGAGCAGGCTACCGACCCCGAACTCCTCTCCGACGAGGAGCGGGTCGAACAACTGCTCGAGCGGAACGGCGGGCGAATGAAGCAGGCTAACATCGTCAAGGAGACCGGCTGGTCGAACGCGAAGGTGTCACAGTTGCTGTCGTCGATGGACGAGGACGGCCGCATCAAGAAGCTCCGAATCGGACGGGAGAACCTCATCAGTTTCCCCGACGAACAGCTCGGCGAGTTCGACGACGACGAAGAGTGACCGCCACGTTGTCGGGGGATTAAACACCGTTCAACCGATTCTTAAGCAGTGACAAACGCCGTACGATTCGGAAACGTTTAACCACGGACAGTCGTCATATCCGGTGACTAGCCGCTATGAAAATACTCGTCACCGTCAAAGAGGTGGCCGAGGTCGACGACGAGTTCCAGATTTCGGGACTCGACATCGACAAGGGCTCCCTCGAGTATGATCTCAACGAGTGGGACGACTACGCCGTTGAGGAAGCCGTACAGATTTCGGAGGAGAACGACGACGTGGAAGTCGTCACCGTCACCATCGGCCCCGAACGCGCCGAGGAGACCGTGCGCATGGCGCTGGCGAAGGGCGCAGACCGCGCGCTCCGCGTGTGGGACGACTCCCTCGAAAACGCTCAGTTCCTCGACGTCGAATCGAAAGCCGACATCCTCGCCGCCGTCGCCGAAGAGGAGGACCCCGACTTCATCCTCACCGGCGTTCAGGCCGGCGACGACGCCAACGGCGCGACCGGCGTCGCTCTCGCCGACCGCATCGGCTTCGAGTGGGCCGCCGTCGTCAACGCCCTCGACCTCGACATCGAGGAAGGCGTCGCCTCCGTCCACCGCGAACTCGAAGGCGGTATCGAGGAACTCACCGACGTGGAACTCCCCTCGGTGTTGACCATCCAGACCGGTATCAACGAGCCGCGCTACGCGAGCCTCCGCGGTATCCGGCAGGCCCAGCGCAAGCCCCTCGACGTCCACACGCTCGAAGACCTCGGCCTCGACGACAGCGTCATCGAATCGCCGGTCGAGCGCACGTCGATGTACGAACCCGAATCCGAGGGCGACGCGACGCTCTGGGAGGGTAGCGCAGAGGAGACCGCAGGAGAACTGGCTACGTTCCTCCGCGACAAGGGGGTCGTCGAAGGATGACCGTTCTCGCAATTACCGAACACCGCCGCGGCGAGGTTCGTGACGTATCCTACGAACTCGTCACGGCCGGCCGCGAGCTCGCGGATGACCTCGGCACCGACCTCGAACTCGCCGTCATCGGCGGCGACGTCGAGAGCTTCGCCGAGGACCTGAACCGCGACGGCGTCGACACCATCTACACCGTCAACGAGGGCGAGGAATTCAACCACGGCGTCTACACCCAAGCCATCGAACAGTTGGCCGCCGAGGTCAATCCGACGGCGCTGTTGATGCCGAACTCGGTCAACGGTCTCGACTACGCGCCGGCGGTCGCCGAGCGACTCGACCTCCCGCTCGTCACCGACGTCGTCGACTTCGAGACGAACGGCGACCTCGAAGTCACCCGCGAACAGTACGGTGGCAAGGTCGAGACGACCTACGACATCGACGCCGACGACTACGCGCTGACCGTCCGACCGGCGGAGTGGCCGAAGACCGAAGAGACCGGCGACGCCGCCATCGAGGCATTCGACGCCGATATCGACGAGGATGCCCTCGGTACGACCGTCAACGGCTTCGAGGAAGTCGGCGGCGGCGACGTCGACATCACCGAGGCAGACGTGCTCGTCTCCATCGGTCGCGGTATCGACGAGGAGGAGAACCTCCCGCTCGTCGAGGAACTCGCCGACGTCCTCGGCGCGACGCTGTCCTCCTCGCGACCCATCGTCGACAACGGCTGGCTGCCGAAGAACCGACAGGTCGGCCAGTCCGGGAAGGTCGTCACGCCCGACGTGTACATCGCCATCGGCATCTCCGGGGCAGTCCAGCACGTCGCTGGCATGAAAGGCGCCGACACCATCGTCGCAATCAACACCGACCCGAACGCGCCTATCTACGACATCGCCGACTACGGTATCGTCGACGACCTCTTTGAGGTCGTTCCCGAACTCATCGAGGAGTTCGGCGGCGAAGCCCCCGACCTGTAGGCCGGTTTCGGGCTCTCGATATCCACATTTTTCGTCCGTATCCGACACGTACTTCCGAGAAACGGTGCTATCGCTTTTATGGAGTATCTGGAGCGGCGCCGGTCGTTCGTCGAGGACCGGCTCGAGGCCGTCCTCGATTCGACCGAACCCGAGGCGATGACCGACCGCCTCGAACACGTCTCCCTGTCGGGGGGCAAGCGCGTCCGCCCGACGGTGACGCTTCTGGCCTTCGAGGCGGCCGGTGGCGAGCTGTCCGGCGAGGACGGCCGCGGCTCGAAGGCGTCCCGAAACGCCGTCGACTTCGCGGTCGGCATCGAGTTAGTCCACAACGCCTCGCTTGTCGTCGACGACATCATCGACGAGTCCGAACTTCGCCGGGGTGTCGACAGCGCGTGGGAGGCCTTCGGCCACGGGTCGGCAATCGTCGCCAGCGACGGCTTGCTCGGGGAAGCGTTCGCACTGTTTTCGGCCGACGAACGCGCCATGCAGGTCGTCAGCGAGTCGATGGTCGAACTCGGCGAGGGCGAGGCGACTGAACTCGTCGCCCAGCCGACCGACGAGGACGAGTACATGGAACTCGCCCGCCGGAAGACGGGCGCGCTGTTTCGGGCCGCCGCCGAGTTGGGCGCGGTCGCCGCCGACGCCGACGCCTACACCGTCGAGGCCTTCGGTCAGTACGCCGAGCGGGTCGGTATCGCCTTCCAGATTCGCGACGACGTCCTCGACGCGACGGCCGACGCCGAGGCACTCGGCAAGCCGACTGGACAGGACGAGGAGATGGCTCGTCCCTCGCTGGTACAGATTACGGAGATGACGCCCG
Organism: Natronomonas sp.; assembly: GCA_048618255.1. GTDB lineage: Archaea > Halobacteriota > Halobacteria > Halobacteriales > Haloarculaceae > Natronomonas. The sequence continues at coordinate 9,643 of JBMCDV010000021.1, forward strand.
AGGAGGCGAATCAGCGCGCTCGTGAGGAGTCCGACGCGGCGCTTGCGGCGCTCGAAGCCGCCGACTCCGTCGGCTCGGAAGCCATCGAGTATCTCGAAGACCTCGCGGAGTTCGTCGTGGTCCGGGAGCGTTAGAAACCCCACTTTTGTACCCACTTTTTACTTCGTCGGGGTCGCTCGCTGCGCTCACGACCCTCTCCTCGTAAAAACGTGGGGAAAAACGACCCGGACGCTCCCTTCGTCGCGTCCGGAGAACGTTCAATGGTCGTACGTGAAACCGACTCAATGAATCGAACCCGAACAGGTTCGTTCTCGAAGTAATGTCTATCCGGAGGAATGTCTTGCTCCTCGCAATACTAAACGCCTCTCTGATCCAGTAGTGAATACTTGGTACTGACTGCAGCAAGTTAGAACGTCTCAGTCAGTGAGTATTTTAACATAAATAACCGGTTTTGTATTGTAGCACAAGCATCCGCGCGAGCGTAGCGAGCGCGGTTCACGCGAACGCGCCGACGGCGCGTTCGCGCCTTTTTCATCGACGTTTTTCAAGAGGGGGTTGCGGGCCGACGGCCCGCAACCATATCGTGGCGGCAAAGCCGCCACGCGGTTCCCGCAGCGCCCGGAAGGCGCGAGGAAACCCGACGCAGAAAACGGTCGAAGGGTAACGCGTTTACCCCCGGAACGCGGAGCCTCGCGCATGATAGTTCCGGGCTCCGCCTCACAGGACCTCGCGGCCACACTCTCGGCCGCGTCGGGAGAGCCGCTCGCGGCCGTCGAGTACGAACAGTTCGCCGACGGGGAACGGGTCGTCCGCGTTCCGGACACCGACGACCGCGCGGTCGTCGTCGCCTCGACGGTCTCCGACGGTGCCCACGTCGAGTTGCTCCAGTTGCAGGACGCCGCCCGCCAGCAGGCCGGGGAAGTCGTCACCGTCCTCCCGTACATGGGGTATGCG
>JBMCDV010000022.1:0-10519 GCA_048618255.1 Natronomonas sp.
ATCCGGTCGTGCGGCGGGTAGATGTCGGGGTCGTGTCGCGGCGAGAAGAACGTCTCGTCGGCACGGGCCTCCTGTTCGTCCCAGCGGATGCCCGAAATGATGCCGTCGATGCCGTGTTCTTCCAGCGTGTTGTTGAGCGCGACGGTCTTCAGGAGGTGGTTGCCGACGTAGGTGTCCAGCAGGAACGGGAAGGTGTCTTCCTCGTATTCCAGAATGTTTCGGATGTGGTGCTGGTTGTTCTCGTCGAGGGCGTCGACGGGGATGTCGTCGCCGGGTTCGAGGTCGTTCTCGTCGACGTACGCACCGACGTTCTCGTTGCGTGCAAAGATGACTTCGAGGTCCCACTCGTCGGCCCAACGGTCGACGAAATCGAGCAGTTCGTCGAAGTGCTGGTAGTGGTCGATGAAAACCGTCGGCGGCATCTCGTAGTCGAACTGCTCGACGACTTCCTTGACGAAGTACAGCGTGAGCGTCGAGTCCTTCCCGCCAGTCCACATGATGGCGGGGTTGTCGTACTCTTCGAGCCCCGTCTTGACTACCTCGATGGCCTTCTCGATTTTGTCCTCGATACTCGGATAATCCTCGGGGCCATCACCTTCGCCGTCCGTGTAATCAACGTCGACGTACTCCGGGAATTCGCTCATAGCGTATAATTACATCTCATTAGGAGAGTAAAGGGTCTTTTGGGTTCGGCCAGTGTGGCGTCGAGCGCCGACGCTCCGTTCGAGAAAGCGGCAACGATTGCTCTTACAGGGTGAAGCCGCCAGAAGTCACTTCCCGGAGGTGTCCATACTCCCGACAATGCCCGAGTGTCGGAACTGCGGTGACGAGCTCGAACCGAAACCGAGCTGGTTTGCCGCCTTGCTGTCTCGGTCTCGCGTCGAGGGCCACGAGTGTACTTGCTGTGGGGCAGCACCGTGTACGGGGTGTCGGCAGGAGATGTCGATTAACGCTTTCGGTGGCGGGGAGGTAACGTGTGGGACGTGCGGCGGAACGTGGACGCCACGATAGCAACCCTCTCCGAGGAGGCAGCAGCTATCGGAGTCACAATCGAACACAGAGCGGAGAACCGTTCAGTCGTCGCTGATGAACTTGTTGTCGCGCCAGTTGACGGTGTTTTCGGCGTCTCGTTCCCGTGGGTCGTCGATAACCTCGATGCTCGCCGAGCGTTCCTCGCCGTCGACGATGCGGGTCGCCACGAGTTCGTCGTCGACCGCCGCGATGGCGGTGAGCGTTCCCTTCTCGGCGAACTTCGCGAGGTCACACAGTACTTCGAACATCGGATACTGAAGTGCGGTGTTCTGCAGGACGGTCTCGCGGTCGCCCTTGAAACAGGCGTACTCGACGAGTTTGGAGTTCACTTCGACCTCCTGTTCCTGCATTTGGCCGCCGCTTCCGAAACTGCCCCACTGGGGGCCGTCGCCATCGTCGTCGCCGCCGGCCGCACCGCCGTTTTGGGGGTCCGGGGGCGTCTCCTGCCACCCGTCTTCCGTCTCGTAGAGACGGTTCTCCGTCACGCTCGCCTTCAGTTGGGCGGTTGGCGTGTACTTGGAGATGTTGTCTTCGGCGGCGACGGCGCTCACGATGAGCGTATTGTTCCGTCTGGTTACTTCGACGTCCTCGATCTCGACGGGTAGCTCGTACTCGTCGAAGAACTCGTGAACGTCGTCTAGTTGCAGTTCCAGGGTCGAGTGGAGTCTGTAAACGCGGCTGGTCATAGTATCCCTGTCCCACAGGGGGCCGAGCGCCCCTGACGCGAGTGGTCCGGGTGAACGTAAGGGTTCCTCACTTATATCACCTGTCCTTCCGCATGTGCCGCATTACCACGCTTTCTGCGACTGGAGTCACTCGGCGTTCAACGTCGCCGCCAACTCGCCCCGTTCGTCGAGTTCCTCTAGCACGTCGCTCCCGCCGACGAACTCGCCGTCGACGTAAGCTTGCGGTGTCGTCGTCCAGCCGCTGTGTCGCTCCAGAGCCGCTCGGAACTCGTCGATGGAGGTCAACACGTCGATACACTCCACGTCCTCACGGTACCGGCGGACGTGGTGGAGCGCCTTCTCGGAGTAGCCGCACTGCGGCGCCATCGCCGTCCCCTTCATGAACAGGACGACCTCGTTGTTCTCGATGACTTCGTCGACCAGTTCGTCGACTTCTTCCTGTGGAAGCCCCTCATCTATTTCGAACGACATACCCGACGTAAGGGCCGGTCTCGGAAAGCCGTTGCGTCGTCGCCCCTTTCGGAGAGATGTATCGACCCGACACAACCGACCCGGGAGTTAAGCCGCTGGGAGGGCTATCGGATTCCAATGACGGACCACTACCAAGTGACGGTCGTCGGCGGGGGTCCCGCGGGACTGACGACGGCGCTGTACACGACGCGACTCGGCCACGACACCGCAATCATCAACCGCGGTGGCGGCCGGGCGGCGATGATGCTCGACACGCACAACGTCATCGGCGTCACGGAGGACGTTTCGGGCAACGAGTTCCTCGCGACGGCGACCGAGCAGGTGCAAGCCTACGGTGCCGACTACTTCCAGGATTTCGTCTCCGATATCGAGCCCATCGAGGAAGGCTACCACGTCACCGCCGGAAACGTCGAGGTGACGACCGACCACGTCGTTCTCGCGACCGGGTTTTCCGATAAGCGGCCGGACCCGCCGCTGCCCCGAACCGGTAAAGGACTACACTGGTGTCTGCACTGTGACGCCTACATGTTCGTCGACCAGCCGGTGTACGTGATGGGGACGGGCGATTCGGCGGCCTACGTGGCGATGATTATGCTCAACTTCACGCCCGACGTGGACCTCCTGACCCGCGGCGAGGAGCCGGAGTGGTCCGATGAGACCGCGACGATGCTCGAGAATCATCCCGTCGACGTCATTCACGAGGAGATTGCGGGGATGGAGAAACGGGAGGACGGCTGGCTGGAGGGCTTCGAGTTCGAGGACGGCAGCTACCGGGAGTACCGCGGCGGCTTCCCGATGTACGGGTCCGATTACAACACCGACCTCGCGAAGTCACTCGGCGTCGAGTTGAACGACGACGGTACCATCGCCGTCGACGACCACGGCCGGACGAACGTCGACGGTGTCTTCGCCGTCGGCGACGTGACGCCCGGACACAACCAGATTCCGACCGCGATGGGCGAAGGCGCCCGCTGTGGAATCGGCAACCACTACGACCTCCGGAAGTTCCCACGGTCGCTAGAGGAAATCGAATCCCAGGGAGCGGTCTCCGAAGCCGACGTGCCCGGCAGCTCCGAACGGCTCCGCGAGAAGGCGCGCAACCACGAGAATTGGCCCGGACGCGAAGAGCAGGCCGCCGCCAGCGACGACTGAGTTCGCGTTCTTCGTGGTGAACGGTATCGGTTCACAATATAATGTTTTGTCGTTCAGTTGGTGCCCATATAGTGAGTATTAATACTTCGGGGCGCGAGGGGTAGATATGGAAACGCGTAAGGTACAGCGACTGGGGCCGTCGACGCTTGCGATGACGCTCCCCGCGGAGTGGGCGAAGAAACAGGACGTCGAGAAGGGCGACGAGGTCTCGCTGCGGATGGGGTCGAAGGGAACCCTCACCGTGATGCCCGAATCCGTCCAGCAGGAGGAAAGCGAGGCCGTCATTCACGCACAGAACCTCGACGCCGACGCCGTCGAGCGCGCAATCGTCGCCCAGTACGTCCTCGGACGCCGTATCATCCACGTCGAAGTCGAGGAGGGAGGGACGCTTGATTCGGCCCAAATCAACGCCGTCTACAACGCCGAAACCCAGTTGATGGGACTGGGCGTCATCGAGGAGACTCCGGAGCGAATCGCCATCCGCTGTTCGGTCGACCCCGAGGACTTCACCCTCGACAACCTGCTCGAACGGCTGGAGTCGACCGGTTCGACGATGCGAAACGAGGCCATCAAGGCACTCGCCCACGGCAACCCCGACCTCGCCCAGCGGGCGCTCAACCGCGAGCGACAGGCGAACAAGATTTTCGTCCTGCTGCTTCGCCTCATCTTCACGGCCTACCAGAACCCCAACCTCGCGCGTGCGGTCGGCCTCGATTCGGGCTTTCCGCTCATCGGCTACCGCTCAATCGCGAAGAACCTCGAACTCACCGCCGACAACGCCGAGGACATCGCCGAAATCGTCCTCGAAACCGAGGGCCACAGCCTCAACGTCGAGGACAGCACGATGCGCCGCATCCGGGAGTTCACCGACCAGGTGAACGAAATCACCGAACTCGGCGTCCGTGCCGCCGTCGAACGCGACTACGACATGGCCATCGAGACTCGGGAGAAGTTCGCCGAGGTCCGCAACCGGGAAATCGAGATTCTCAACGACCTCGACGAGATGCCCAACGAAGACCTCCTCCGGGTTCGCGAGGTGCTCGTCAGCCTCGGTCAGACCGCCCAGTACGCCGTCCGGAACGCCGAAATCGCGACGAATCTCGCTCTCAACGAGGAGAGCGAACACGTCACGATTCAGTAGCCGTTAGATACCGATTCCGTCGTCGGTTTCCGTCGGCGTTGCGGTCTCCGATTCCGTTGGCGTCTCCTCCGTGACCGGCGTGGACGTCTCGAGAACGCCGTCGTCGGTCGGTGTCGGTGTCTGCTCCGGCGTCGTCGTAGGCGTCGGCGTCGGGGTTCCGTCCGCCGGCGTCGGCGTGGGCGTCGACTGACTCCCGTTCGGTTCGGTGCTCGCGTTCTTGTTGCCGAAGATGTCCGTCTCGATGGTCTCCTCGTAAGTGAGTTCGTCCAGCGGGACGCGAACGTCGGAGACGAGTTCCTGGCCGGATACCACCGCGTAGAACTCGATTCGAAGTTGCGTGCGCTGGTCGTTCTGGAGATGCGTGACCCACCACTCGTCGAGGTTCCCGTTGATGATGGCGGCTTCGGTCCGTACCGTCTCGGTCGCTCCTGGGGGGATGGCGGCGATGTCTTCGGTTTGCCCCTCACCGACCAACACGCCGTTCATCGTTATCTCGTAGCCGAGTTCCGAAATCGTGTACGGGAACGTCTGGGGGTTGTACAGCTGGAACTCCATGTCGATGGGTGTCTCCTCGCGGGTGACGGTACCCCAGTCGGCGCTGGTTCGATTGACGTACATCACCGGGTTCGACATGACCGGCGGCGGGTCGTCGGCGTTCACCGGCCGGGTCTCCTCGGAGTTGAACTGGCCGATGAGGTCTGTCTCGACCTCCCGCTCTTGTGTGATATCGAACTGCCGCTCGCCGAGTATCGACGTCTGGACCGTCGCGTTGATGGTGACGGCTGTTCGCTCACCGTTCTCGATGTGGGTCCGCCACCACGGCGGAATCTGTTCGTTGTCCATCGCCGTCTGGAAGGCCAGCGTCGAGTTGCCCTGTTCGAGGTCGACACCCGTCCGGTTGCCCGCGGCCATCGGCACGTCGTTCATCCGGACGGTGTAGTTGATGGTCGTGTTGCCGAGTTGGATGTCGATGGGGTTGGGGTTGTTCACGACGAGGTCGGTGTGGACAATCGTCGTCTCGTTGGTCACGTCGCCGAACCGGTTGTCGACGCCTTCGACGGTCGGAGCACCGACGGCGCCGAGTGCGACCGCGCCGACGAGCGACGCGACGACGACGCCGAGAACCGCGGCGGCGATTTTCAGTTTGCCGAACGCGAGGATACCGGACGCCATTTGTCGGGCCGATGCGCCGAGAAAGCAAATAGGCTGTGGCTCAGTCCGGGAAGAGACCGTCGGGATTTATAATCGCAGTGCCGTAGGCGTGGGTATGGAGACCGCTTCAGCTACGGACAAACGCGTTGGCTTTCCGCTTCTGTTCGCTATCGTCGCCGGCCTCGGCGCCGTCGGGATGGCAGTGTTCGGTATCACGGGCGACCAGGCCGCCTCGGGCGTGGCCTTCGGAGTGGCGATGTTGGCCGGCTCGCTGGCCGTCGCCGCCTACCACGTCTTCGAGTAAAGGGAGTGTCTTAAGCCGCTCCGTGCCCAATGGAGAGTATGAGCGAACTGAGCGACGAAGACGAGCGTATTCTCGGATATCTCCGGGAGCGTGCCCACGGTGGTGACCGCTACTTCCGCGCGAAACACATCGCGGACGCCATCGGCCTCACCGCCAAACAGGTCGGCGCCCGCCTCCCGCGCCTTGCGGAACACTCCGAGGACGTCGACATCGAAAAGTGGTCGCGAGCACGCTCGACGACCTGGCGCGTCACGCCGGAATGACCCCCACGCGACGGCCGCAACAGTCGCTCTTTTAGTGGCCCGCCACGTCGGTTCGATATGACCGTCCGCGTCGAGCGCGTCTTCGAATTCGCCGCCCCACCGGAGGCCGTATGGGAGTTCATCGCCGACCCCGAGCGGCGCGCCCGTTCGATAAGCGTCGTCGAGGAGTACGAAGTGACCGGCGAAGACACCGCGACGTGGCACGTCCGGCTTCCGATTCCGCGGATGAACAGGACTATCGCCGTCGAGACGGAGGAACTCCGACACGACGAACCGCGCTATGTGAAGTTCATCGGCCGCTCGAAGGCGATGCGCGTACAGGGCGAACACACCCTCGAACCGAACGACGGCGGCACTCGACTGACGAACCGGTTCGTCGTCGACGGAAAACTCCCGGGCGTCGAGCGGTACTTCAAGAAACAGCTCGACGGAGAACTGGAGAACCTCGAAGACGCCATCCGACGCGACCTCGACTTATGAAACTCGCACTCGTACAGCTTGAAATCGAGGCCACGGCGGTCGATTCGAACGTCGACCGTGCGGTCGATGCCATCGAGCGCGCCGCAGAGAGAGGCGCCGACTGCGTCGCACTCCCGGAGATATTCGACGTTGGATACTTCGCCTTCGACGCCTACGCCCGCAACGCCGAACCGCTGGGCGGTGAGACCCACCGACGAATCGGGGCGGCGGCGGCCGAACACGGCGTGTCGGTCCTCGCCGGAACAGTCGTCGAGGACCTCGCGGCCTCCGCCGACGCAGGGGAGTCGGTCCCCGCCGAGGAGGGGTATGCGAACACCGCAGTACTGTTCGATTCCGACGGGGAGCGGCGACTCGTCTACCGGAAACGTCACCTCTTCGGCTACGACTCCGCGGAGGCCGAGCTGCTCGTTCCGGGCGAAGACCTACAGACGGCACAACTCGGCGGCCACACCGTCGGCGTGACGACCTGCTATGACCTCCGGTTTCCCGAACAGTACCGCCAGCTCGTCGATGCGGGCGTGACGCTGGTGTTGGTGCCGAGCGCGTGGCCCTACCCACGCGTCGAGCACTGGAAACTCCTCCCGCGTGCGAGAGCCGTCGAGAACCTCGTGTACGTCGGCGCGGTCAACGGTTCGGCGACGTTCGACGACGCGACGCTTCTCGGCCGTTCGACCGTCTACGACCCGTGGGGGACGACGCTCGCGTCCGCCGACGACGACCCGACTATCGTTTACGGCGACTGTGATCCCGAACGCGTCAGGGCGGTCCGAGAGGAGTTCCCGGCACTGGAGGACCGACGGTAACGTCTGACGTACGTCGGCCGGCAAACGAGGGTTTATGAGGCATCCCGGCCTACGACCACTTGCCTGAACGACGCTTTTCTCGTCGTGATGGCAGAACCAACGTCCGCCGCAAACCCGTCCACCCACCTGCGCCGGATTTGCCCGGTGTCCGGCGCCACCACCCCCCTCGTTCCGTCTCCGACGAACTACCCCCCGAAAGCGACGGTTATTCCTCGGTCTTGATGTCGGCCGAGAGGCCCTGAGCCATCTCGATGTCCCGAGAGTTGTTCAGCGTCCAGGCCGTCCGCTCGGTGACTGCTTCGATGATTTCGCGGGCCGATGGGTAGCCGTTGCCTGATTTCTTCACGCCGCCGAACGGCAACTGCACCTCCGCACCGATACACGGCAGGTTGCCGTAGGCGAGTCCAACGTCGGCGTGGTCGCGGTAGTAGTTGATTTGTCGGTAGTCCTCGCTGATGATGGCTCCGGCCAACCCGTACGGCGTGTCGTTGTGTATCTCGACGGCGCGTTCGATGTCGCCGTCGTACTCGACCAACGCGACGTGGGGGCCGAACACCTCCTCGTTGAGACAGCGCAACTCGGGGTCGTAGTCGATTTCGTAGACGAACGGCCCGACCCAGTGGCCGCCCTCGTGGCCCTCGGGAATCTCCTGGCTGTCGAGTGATTCGCGGTCGACCAACACCTCGGCGCCCTCCTCGCGGGCGAGGTCGTTGTAGCGGCCGAACTTCTCGACTTGGTCCTCGTCGACGACCGGACCCATGAACGTCCCCTCGTCGAGTGGGTCGCCGACCGCGACGGATTCCGCGAGGTCGACGAAGCGCTCTTTGAACTCGTCGTAGACGTCGGTGTGGACGATGAGCCGTTCGCTGGAGACACAGCGCTGGCCCGTCGTCTTGAAACTCGACAGCACCGCCGAGTGGACGGCCACGTCGAGGTCGGCCTCTTCGGTGACGACGATACCGTTCTTGCCGCCCATCTCGCAGGCGGCGAGTTTGCCGGGCGTCCCGCCGACCGTATCGGCGATGGAGTGGCCGACTTCCGCACTCCCGGTGAAGAGGACGGTGTCGACGCGCTCGTCGTCGACGATGGCGGCGCCGGCGTCGCCGAACCCCTGAACCATGTTGAACACGCCGTCGGGAATCCCGGCGTCGTCGAACATCTCCGCGACGATTTGGCCGCACCACGGCGTCTGCTCGGCCGGCTTCCAGACGACCGTGTTACCCTCGACGAGCGTGACCGCCATATGCCAAAACGGGATGGCGACGGGGAAGTTCCACGGCGTGATACAGCCGACGACACCGCGGGGTTTTCGGCGCATGTAGGCGTCCTTGCTGGCGATTTCGGAAGGGACCACGTCGCCGTGGGGGTGGCGTGCGTTGCCCGCCGCCCACTCGACCATGTGCCACGCTTCGGTCACGTCGGCTTTCCCCTCGGAAATCTCCTTGCCACACTCCCTGGTGACGATTTCGCCCAACTCCTCGTGGCGGTCCCGGAGTTCGTGATAGATTTCCCAGAGGTACTCCGCGCGGTCGATGTACGAGAGGTCCCGCCACGCCTCGAAGGCGTCGTCGGCCGCCGCCATCGCACGGTCAACTTCCGACTCCGTGCCTCGGGGGAACGTCCCAAGCGTCTCGCCGGTCGCCGGGTTCTCGCTCTCGAAGTCGTCGCCGTCGCCGCTCATCCACTCGCCGTCGATGTAGTGGTCGTACTCGGCCATGCGGCAATTATTGCACGCGAGTAGTGAAAAAGGTGGTCGGCGAACGGGAATCAACGAACCGCTTACGTCTCCCCGGTTCCCACCGCCGAGCGTGAAGGAGTTCGGCTTCGAGTTGCGAGTGTGTGCGTGGGCCGAGCGGAACTGGCCGCCCGTTGGTGGCGCGGGCACTGACGCCACCGCGCTCGTCGCCCGCCAACTCGGCACCAGACGGCGGCGCTGGGACACCGTCGTCATGGAGACGACCGAGCCGGGCCTCGACGCCCGCGCGCCGTTCGGCGAGGAACGACTGGATTCGGATTTGCTCCACGTCGCCCGGAACGCGCCGGCCTCCTGGACGTACTATCGGGAGGTGCTCCCGGACCCCGGCTACCCGTGGCGGTACGTCCGCGAGGCGGTCCACCGCGCGGCCGACCGCGGGTTCGTCGAGACTCGGAAGGACGGCAACCGAATCGAACTCCGCCGACGTTACCGCTATCCGGCGTGGGCAGACCGCATCGTCGCCATCGAGAACAAACCGGACCTCGACGCCTCGGCGGCCCGCGTCCTCGCCGAGCAACTCGAACACGACGTGGCGCTGGGGCTGGCCGACGAGGTGTGGCTGGCGACCGAGGCGACCCGTGAGGAGGTCGAACCCGCGTTGCTGGAGGCGATGCCAGTCGAGGTCGGCATCCTCGCGGTGTCGGAGGGGCCAGCGGGCTGGCGGGCCGAACCGGTGTGGAACCCCCGCTCGCTCTCGGTTTCGGAGCCGGGAACGCGAATTCTCGAACGCCCCGATGGGGGCGAATACGACGCTTCGGCGGCGCGCTTCGAGTACGCCGACCCCGACTGGAAGCGGCGCAAACGGCTCGAAATCGCCGAGCGGGCCTACGAGCGTGGCTGGCGCGCCTACGCCGACACGATGCGCCCCGACTGTCGGCACTTCGAGGTGGCCGACCCGCCCGGACCGTTTCCGCGGTGTGCGGCGAAGGGCCGCGAACAGACCGCCGCGGAGTGTTCGGCCCGCTGTCGGTCGTTCGAACCCGAACCGCCCGCCTGGCGCAGGATGGCGTGGCCCATAGACGGCGGTCCGGGAGCGGCAATAAAACGCCTGCTCGAAGAAAAGCGACGGCGACGCCGTTAACGCTCGACGGGGTCTTCCAGCACTTCGACCTCGATGGTGTCGCGCTCGACGGCCAACCGGAACGTGGGGACGGTCTTGCGAATCAACGAGACGATGCCTTTGTCCTTGAGGCTGCGCAGTCCCGAGCGAACGGCGTCGGGGTCGCTCTCGACGCCGATATCGCGGAGGTCGTGGAGGACGGAGACGACGCTTTGGGGG
>JBMCDV010000023.1:0-10405 GCA_048618255.1 Natronomonas sp.
GCTCCCAGGCGTCCCCGAGCGCTTCAGCGGTTTCGTTGTCGATGGCGTTGCGCCGTCCGGGGCGGTCGACCGTGACGACGGCGACCGGTCCCTCGCGTTCGTAATGGACTGCCATAGCCTACGAACCGACCGATGGAAGTATAAAAAGAGTGGCGCCAGCCGAACGCGATAAACCGTATGTCGGGATATCGAATCGCCGCTCGTCGGTTCGACCCACGCATCTATACGCCTGCCGCTCGAACGAATCGCCGTGTCAACCGTTCGTCCGCTCGCAGCCGCTTTCCTCGTCTGTGCGGTCGTCCTCGCCGGCTGTTCGGCCGCGCCCGTCTCCATCAAGGACGATTCGACACCGACGCCGGAGTCCGATACCATCTCGACCGACGGGACCGTCGCTGTCCACAACATCAACGTCGGCCAGTCGGTGAGTACGCTCGTCGTCGGGCCGACGGGCGAGACGATGCTCATCGATACCGGCCACTACAACGACGACGGAGAGTACGTCATCGACTACCTCCAGCGGCACGACATCGACCGCATCGACTACCTCGTCACGTCGCACAACGACGCCGACCACATCGGCGGCAACGCGGCCGTCATCGAGTACTTCGAGACCGAAGCCGACGGCGTCGGCGCGGTGTACGACCCCGGTATCGCCGCGAGTACCGCCACCTACGGCGAGTATCTCGACGCCATCGAACGCCACGACGTGACGCTGTACGAGACGCGAGCGGGCGATTCGATTCCGTTCGACGGTGTCGAAACCGAGGTGCTCGGGCCGCCCGAACCCTACATCGACGGCGAGGACCGAAACGAGAACAGCATCGTCCTCCGGCTCTCCTACGGTTCGACGAGTTTCCTCTACACCGGTGACGCCGAAGAGGATGCCGAGCGACGACTCCTCGAGGAGTACGACTCGGGGCTGGACTCGACGGTGTACAAGGCCGGCCATCACGGTAGCAGCAGTTCCAGCAGCGAGGCGCTTCTCGATGTCGTCGACCCGAAGGCCGCCGTCGTTTCGAGTGCGTACGACTCCCAGTACGGTCACCCGCACGACGAGGTGCTAGAGGCGTTCTCCGAGCGGTCGATTCCGACCTACTGGACGGCGACTCACGGCAACGTCGTCTTCGTCACCAACGGCGAGGGTGTCTCGATTCGAACACAGGCGGACGCCCCGACGGACCCGCTGTCGATTCGCGACGCGGAGCCGGTCGCGCCCGGAACGACGACGGCGCTGGAAGAGCGCGCCCGAATCGGGGCTGCGCCGTCGGCAACGTCGACCCCGACCGAGACGGTCCGGGCCGACGGCGGCACCGAAACCGAGGGCGAACTGGTCATCGAGACCATTCACGCCGACGCTGACGGCGACGACCGCGAGAACCTCAACGACGAGTACGTGACCTTCCGCAACGCCGGGGACGGCCCGCTCGAGTTGGGCGGCTGGACGCTCCGGGACGAAGCCGACAAAACGTACACGTTCCCCGAACTGACGCTTCCGGCCGGCGAGACCGTCACCGTCTACACCGGCAGCGGTACCGACACCGACACCGAACTGTACTGGGGGGCCGACAGCCCGGTGTGGAACAACGCTGGCGACAGCGTAATCGTGACGAACGCGGCGGGCGAACGTGTGCTCACGGAGGAGTACTCATGATTCCAGACGGGCGCTACGTCGCAGTGGTCGACCGCATCGAAGACGGAATCGCGGCGGTGATACCGGAAGCCGACGGCGTCGGCGAAGAGCTCCTCGTCGACCCCGAGGCGTTACCGCAACCGGCCCGTCACGCCGACGCCGTCCTCGACATCGTGGTCGCCGACGGTGAACTCAGCGAAGCGACCTACGACGCCGAGGAAACGGAACGGCGAAACGAGAGGGCACAGAGCCGATTCGATAGGCTCTCGAAACGCCCGCCGAAAGACGACGGTAACACTGACGAGGAGTAGTGACGCTCGGCCGTCGGCCGGCCGACAACGCTATCCGTGGGCTTCGTCCAGGGGATCCTCGAGTTCTCCCATGACGGCTTCGAGGGCGTCGGTGGCAGTGACCAGGCCAACGACTTCGCCGTCCCGTAACACCAAGGCGAGTTCCTGCCCTTCGGCCTGAAACTGGTCGAAGGCGTCGCTGATGCTCGTGTCGGCGGCGAGGGTCATCGGCGGTGCGGCGATGTCCTCGAAGGAGACCTCCTCGGCTTGCAGGCGTTCGATATTGTTCAGAATCGAGGGTGCGTAGACGATGCCGCGGAAGTCGGTGGGTTCCTCGCCGACGAGCGGGAACCGGGTGTGTGGTGTCTCCCGGATGCGCTCGAGGTTCGTCTCGACGGAGTCCGTCGTCGACAGAGCGATGATGTCCGCCGGGTCGACCATGATGTCGCTAACCGGGAGTTCGTCCACCGCCAAGGCGTTGAGGACCTCCTCACGGCGCTCCTCGTTGAGGTTGCCCTCGTTCAGCAGGCTGTCGACGCGGTTCCGGAGGTCCGCGCGACTCTCGAGGACGTCCTCTTCGGTCTCCAACCACGCGCCGGTCATCTCGATGCCGAACAGTTTCAGCGTCGCCTTCGCCACCCAGTCTCCAAGGGTGATTATCGGCGAAATCAGCGCGTTGAACCAGTACAGCGGCGTCGCGCCGTATCGACAGACTAACCGCGAGCGCTCGACGCCGAGATACGTCGGCGTCTGTTCGCCGTGGGTGAGATGGACGAGATTGATGATACCGAAGGCGATGATGGCACCAGCGCCAACAGAGGCCAACGCCGTGTTCGCGAAGTACGGTTCGAACAGCGCCGCCAGCGCCGGTTCGGCGACGATACCCACCGCGATACTGGAGGCAGTAATACCGACCTGACAGGTCGTCAGATATATTTCTAGGTTCTGTGTCATCTCCCAGGCCCGCTCGAGTGCGGCCGTTTCGCCGATGAACTCCTCTCTGGTGAACTGCCGTGCTCGCGTCAGTGCGAATTCGATAGCGACGAAGAAGCCGTTGGCGAGGATGAGTAACACGCCGGCGACTAATCGGAACGATATCTCCAGTGGAGTCATTCAGGGACGGCTATTCCCAGGAAACTGAAGTATCCTCTGGCTCTCAGCGACGCCCTCACCCCAACTGCTCGCCGACGATGCGGTCGGCGTGTTCGATGAAGGTCTCCTCGGTGCCGGTCGGAATCGTCGCGCCGGCGGCCACGTCGTGGCCCCCACCGTCGCCGCCGGCTTCCTGACTCGCCTCTTTCATCACGACCGAGAGGTCCAGCCCCTCGCTTACGAGCGCCCCGGTTCCTCGGCCGGAGACCTTCGTCTCCTCGTCGTTCTTGCGGGCGAAGGCGATGATGGGTCGGTTCCGAGAGACGCCGTCGGCGCCCATCGACATCCCGGCGATGATGCCGACGATGGTTTCGCGTATCTCGTCGCCGGCGTCGAACCACTGCAGGTGGTCTTCCTGTTCGACGCCCCGCTGTTCGACCCACTCGATGCCTTCCGAGAGGTTTCGGCGGTGGTTCCGCAAGAGCTCTCGAGCGCGCTCGAGGGCCGCACCCCGGTCACCGAGACACACCGCCAACCCCACGTCGGCGCGTTCGTACCGCGCAGTGGCGTTGAGCAGCGTCGAGAACTCGCTTGCGTCCCGGAGTTCCGTCCCGATGGCCTCCTCGCGGAGGATGTATGTCGTTCCGACGAGGCGGTCGATTTTGAACGCGGGAACGCCGCGCTTGACGGCGTGTTGGACGAGTGCGCTCGCGACCGACTGGCGTGCGTCGTCGGTGAGGTCGACCCAACGCTTCCAGGACCCCTCCGTTCGACACTGCACGTCCAGGTCGGAGAGAAACGAGACGGCGCCCCGTTCGTCGTTCGTGATGCCCGGAATCCGGACGTCCGAAGCGTATTCGAGCAGTTTCGGCAGCGGACGTGTCTGTTTCCCGTAGACGGCGAGGTCCTTCGTCTCCTCCAGGACGCCCGCCTCGACGCCGTCTGCGACGATGGCGGCGTTGGCACCGTGGAGTTCCCCGCTTTTCGCTTGCATGTCTCCGACGGCGCCGACGACCGCCAGTGCCGCGAGGTCGCGGTTATCACCGGCGCCGTCGCTCTCGGTCGCGAGTGCGTGTGCGAGGACGTACGCCGCGCCGGCTCCGGACATCTCCGAAGCGCCGTTGATGCCCTCCAACAGCGGGTTGAGGTGGTACTCCGTGTCCGCGTCGGCGGGCTGGTGGTGGTCGGCGATAATTGGGGTAAAATCGCCCGCCGTCTCGTGTTCGGCGATGATGTCGAGTTGACCGCTGCCGAAGTCCGTGAATAAGACGGTGTCGTACTCGCGTTCGGCGATACCGGCTATCGACTCGGCATCCAGTTGCTTTTCGAACACCGTCTCGAAGGGAATCGACGCGCGTTCGAGCGCCGTCGACGCGACGCCGGCGCTGGTCAGTCCGTCGGCGTCGATGTGGGAGGCCAGCAGCACGCGGTCGGCGGCGAGCAGGCGCTCTGCACACGCCGAGGCGGTGGTCGCTAACTCCGGGACGGGGGCGGCAGCCATCTACGGGTTCGTACTGCGCTCTCGGATTTAAACCTCCGGACCGACCCGGACGAGGACCGCCTCCGCCAGCGCCTCGAACTCTGCGACCGTCGGGACCACATCGACGGTAATCCCCGCGTTCTCGGCCGTTTCGCGGGTCGGTTCGCCGATGGCTCCGACGACGGCGTCGTTCAGTCCTTCGATGGCGTCGGCTCGAATACCTCGCTCGGCGGCGGCCTCGAGGAAGTGTTCCACCGTGAGCGAGGAGGTGAAACAGGCGCCGTCGAGTCGGCCCTCTGCGGCGGCGACCGCCGACTCACCGGCCTCCGGTGGGCGACGGAGACGGTACAACACAGTCTCGTGGACGTACGCACCCGCGGCTTCGAGGCCGTCGGTGAGCACCGGCGACCCGTGATTCGAGCGGGCAACCTCGATTCGGGCGCCGGGGGCGTCGGTTCGGAGTTCCTCGACGAGTCCCGACGAGGAGTACTCCTCGGGGACGCGGTCGACGCCGTATCCGGCACGCTCCAGCGCCTCGGCGGTCGCAGAGCCGATGGCGACGATTTCACCGGCCGGCTCCCACCCTGCGTCGGCGGCCAACTCGACGCCGGTCTTGCTCGTCAGTACGGTGAACGCCGCGTCCTCTCGCGGCGTCTCACCGGTCGGCTCGACGGTCAACATCGGGTCCGAAAGCGGCACTCCGCCGAGCGAACGGACGATTTCGACCGCTTCGGCCGCTCGCTCGTCGTCCGGTCGGAAGAACGCGACCGTCTCAGACATGGCTCACTCGGCCTCCAGCAGTTCCGCCAGCTCGCATTTGATATCGTGACATGTAGTTTATTGAGTGTTCTTTCCCGAATCGGGGTCGTTCTCCAGAAACGCCAGTACGCACTCTCTCGTCGCCGCGACGCCGCCGATGACGGTAATCGCCGGCGGTTCGATGTCGGCGTCGTCGCGAACGTCGACAATCGTCTCCAGTGTGCCGACGGCGACTCGCTGGTCGGGCCACGTCGCCCGCTCGACCAGCGCGACCGGTGTTTCCGGGTCCATACCGGCCGCCAGCAGTTCCTCGGTGTACAGCGGAAGCTTCCCGACGCCCATCAGGACGACGAGCGTCCCGCCCGTCTCCGCCAGCGCCGCCCAGTCGATTGCGGACTCCGCTTTCGTCGGGTCCTCGTGGCCGGTGACGAACGACACCGAGGAGGTGTGTTCGCGGTGGGTCACGGGGATGCCGGCGACGCCGGCGCCGGCGATGGCGCTCGTCACGCCGGGGACGTACTCGAAGGGAATCTCGTTTTCTGCCAAGTGTTCGGCTTCCTCGCCGCCGCGGCCGAAGACGAAGGGGTCTCCGCCCTTGAGTCGGACCACGGTCTTCCCCTCCGAGGCGAGTTCGACCAACCGCTTGTTCGTGTACTCCTGTGGCGTCCACTCGCCGCCGGCGCGCTTGCCCACGTCCTCGCGTTTCTCCGCCGGAATCGAGGAGAGTATCTCGGGGCCGGGGAGTTTGTCGTGAAGCACCACGTCGGCCTCGTCGATGAGCCGTCGGGCTTTCACCGTCAGAAGTTCGGGGTCGCCGGGACCGCTTCCGACGAGGTACACTTTCCCGGTCACGTCTCCCTCCGGGCGCGTTCGATGAGGTCGGCTGCCCCCTCGTCGGCCAACTCCTCGGCGAACGCTCGGGCGGCCTCCGGGTGAGTCTCGACCGGTAAATCGCGCGTGGCCGATATCTCCTCGGTACCGTCCTGTGAGAGCACTCGAACCCTCGCGTGGACGAACTCGCCTTGGATGACCGCGTGAATGCCGACCGGGGCCACACAGCCGCCACCCAGCGTCCCCAGAACCGTCCGCTCGACGGTGGTTTCCACGCGCGTCCGCGGGTGGTCGAGTTCGTGGTGAATCGCCTCCGCTATCTCGCCGTCGCGGGCGGTGACCGCGAGGGCGCCCTGTCCCGGTGCTGGAACGAACGACGACCCGAGGCGTTCGTGGTCGACGGAATCGAGCAAGTCGCTGCGTTCGAGGCCGGCCTCCGCGAGGACGATAGCGTCGAAGGCCGTCTCGACCTCTCGACCGAGCGCCTGCCGTTCGAACTCCGTGAGGTCGTCGAACCATTCCTCCGCGGTGCGGTCGTAGGATGTGTCCGACTCCTCGGTTTCGGCGTCCATCCGCCGTTCGTGTTCGGTCTGTAACCCCGGTGCGAGTAGCTTCTGAACCCGGGTGTCGACGTTACCGCGAAGGGGCTGTACGTCGAGGTCCGGACGCTCGGCCAACAGCTGGGCTTTTCGACGCAGGCTCGAGGTGCCGACCGTCGCGCCGCTCGGCAGCCCCTCGAGCGTCGCCCCATCGGGCGTCACCAGGAGGTCGAGAGGCGAGGCCCGCTCGGGAACGCCCGCGACGACCAGCTCGTCGGGGAACTCCGTCGGCATGTCCTTCATCGAGTGCACCGCGGCGTCTACGGTGCCGTCGATGACCTTCTCGTCGAGGCTCCGGACGAACGCCCCCGTCTTGCCGAGTCGGTGAATCAACTCGTCGCGCAGCTCGTCACCCGTCGTCGATACCTCGACCAACTCCACGTCGCGTCTGCGGTTCTGCAGGCGCTGGGCCACCGCCTGGGCCTGTCGCAACGCGAGGTCAGACCCCCGTGTCGCCAGCCGAATCGTCTCAGTCATACCCGAACCTCCGTCGCGGCGGTTGAAACGCCCTTCGGCTTCTCCGGACGCGGTTTCGTGCGCTGGGTCGATATCACGGCCATCCGCCGATAAACTACTATCCGATATACGAAATCGAACTCCCTCGCGAGGACGGACACGTCGCTCACCGGTTCGACAGTCGATACGGCCCTCGCAACGAGCGGCGACCGACGGCGCAGCAGCTGTGGGGGGCTACGGCGGCAAAAGGGTCCGTTCAGGCCGGTTCTTCGAGTCCGGCGCGCTCGCGGATGATGTCCTCCAGTTCCTCGGGGTCGTCGATGCGCTCGATTTCCTCGCGTTCGATGAGGGCGGTCCCGTCGACGGACTCCTGTCGGGCGCGGTCGACGACGTACACCGACCGGGTTCGGGTGACCTCGCCGACCGACGACATGATGCGGGCGCGCTTCTCGGCGGTGCGGTTGAAATCGGAGTGGCCGGTGAGCATCTTCCGCTCGCGGGCCTCGTCTTCGCTGACGGCTTTGAACGGCGCCCGCATCGTCGGGTGGACATCGAACCCGACGCGGGTGAGCACCGTGATGAGGTGTGCGTCGTCGGGGTCGGCTTCGGGTTCGCCGGGGGTCTCCATCTCGTCGCGGACCTCCTCGGCGCCCTCGAGCACCTCGACGGGGTTCGCAAGCGGGCGGTCGAATATCTCCTCCAGTTCCGCCGCGACTTCGACGCTCGCGCTCATGCCGTCCTCGTACTTCGAGACGGTGCGCCGGGAGACGCCGAGCTCGTTCGCGAGTTTGCCGAGCGACATCTCCTCCTCGGAGCGGACCTCCGAGAGCAACTCGCCGTCGATGTTGACGTACAGGCCGCCGGGGGCGGCGTAGATGAGCGGTGGCACCTCCTCGATGAACAGGTCCATCGCGGTGTCCGGCGAAAACACCGGGACGCCGTGGCGGAAGTAGATGACGCCGGGTTTCAGTTCCTCGTTTCGGGTCCGCAACCCGATGACGAGCGGCGTCGCGTCGAGGTACTCGCCGAGGCGGCGCATCTCCGCGCCGGTGTAGCCATCGAAGGCGTCGATGTTGGCGAGCAGTTTCAACAGCAACACGTCGTCGCCGCGCCGTGCGGCGATGTCGAAGCTCTTGGGACGGATTGCACACCGGTCGCTCACCGTGAAGCCTGCGTCCTCGAGCATCGCGGTGATGTTACCAACCAGTGCGGACCGTGACATAGGGGTACATAAGCGATTCGTCAGTTAAATCGTTTTCCCCAAGCGACCCGCCGCTATCCGGTGATTGGGCCTCTCAGTGACACGGCGTCGGGACGCCGACCGAAACCCCGTTAGGCGATGGTGTCTTACCTCGGGTCGTGACAGTCATCGGGTTGGACGACACCGACTCCCGCGAGCGCGGGATGTGTACGACCTACGCCGCCGACACGGTCGCTCGGCGACTGGCCGACGCCGGGGCAGCAGTCGGGCGGGTGCTGCTCGTTCGGTGTAACCCGGCGGTCGATCACAAAACGCGCGGGAACGCGGCCTTGGCCGTCCACACCGACGCGTCGGTCGAGGTCGCTTTCGAGGTGGCGGGGAGCGTCGTCGACGGCGCGGCCGAAACCGGCGACGACCGAACCAACCCCGGAATCGTCGTTGCTGCGGGGGCGGCCGAAGCCGTTCCCGAGTCGGTGGCGGCCTTCGCTCGGGCGGCCGTTCGCGACCACCACGACCGCGCGGACGCAGTGAAAATCGCCGAGGAAGCCGGTTTTCGGGTCCGCCGTTGGAAGAACGGCCGCGGCGTTATCGGTGCACTCGCGGCCGTCGGCGCCTGGCGCGCCTTCGAGGAGTGGACCTACGAACACATCACCTACCGCGAGCGCAGGCGGTGGGGAACCGACCGCGATGTCGACGCCGACTCCGTCTTCGAGGCCGCCGACGCGTTCTACCCGACGGTGTGGGACACCGTCGACCGGGAAAGCGGCGAGGTCGTCTGTGTTCCCCGGACGCCGGGGCCGGTCCTGTACGGCATCCGCGGTGATGACCCCGAAGTCTGCCGTGCGGTCGCCGACCGAATCCGGAGCGAACCCCTCGACCGCGAACGGACCTTCGTGACGAATCAAGGGACCGACGGCCACCTCCGAGAGGGGACCGTTTCGACTGCACGCGAGGGCCGGTCGTACCGACTCGACGCGACGGTCCGAACGATCCCGGAGACGCGGCGGGGCGGCCACGTCTTCTTTCGGGTCGGCGACGGCGAAGCGGAACTCCGCTGTGCGGCCTTCGAACCGACCAAGCGGTTCCGCGACCACGTGCGGGCGCTCCGCCCGGGCGACGAACTCACCGTCTGTGGGGAACTGAAAGACGGAACCCTGAAACTGGAGAAGTTCGCGGTTCGGGGCCTCGACCGAACGGAACTCGTGACGCCGGACTGTCCAGACTGCGGGCGGTCGATGGAATCCGCGGGCCGGGGACAGGGCTACCGGTGTCGCGGTTGTGGGACGGTCGCCGACGGGAAGGTCGAGCGTCCACTCGACCGCGAACTATCGGTCGGATGGTACGAGGTACCGCCGCGAGCGCGTCGGCACATCGCCAAACCCCTCGTGAGAGGCGGGTTCGACGCTCCGACACATCCGGAATCGTAGTGTGGTTCGTGTGAACGTTCCTCACTATTTATTAGCTGACACCGACACGTCTCGGTATGGCACGTCGTTCAGCGACCCGGCGTCGAACCGTCTGTGAAGCGTGTGGGTTGCCGTTCTACGCCGATGCGGGGGCCTGTCCGTACTGTGGCACCGAAGAGTCGTCCGCCGACGGCGACGACGGTGGCTTCGTCTTCGAGGCTTCGGAGACGACCGAGCGAACGCGGACGACCTGTCGGGCATGCGGTCTCCCCCACTACGACGACCTCGAGGCGTGTCCGTACTGCGAACGCGCTGGCCGGACGGTCGTCGAGACCGACAGTCCCGACGGACCGACGGAGTCGGCACCGGGCGCCGACGAACGGAGTGGCCTCTTCGGCCGAATCAAGCGCACGCTCGGGTTCTAACCTCACCCTTTCAGCCCGCTGCCCGAGAGCGGGACGACGATGTCGTCGTCCGACTCGATGACGCCTCGCTTTCGGTACACCTCCACTGCGGCGGGTGCGACCGCACACGTCGGTTCGGTGTAGAACCCGGCCGAATGGAGACGATTCAGTTCCGAGGCGACGGCCTCCTTCGACAGCGCAATCGCATCGCCGTCGGTCGCCTCGATGGCGTCGAGGATGGACTCCTTCTGTACAGG